>JAILHI010000091.1 GCA_024695865.1 Candidatus Gastranaerophilales bacterium | reverse complement strand
ATTTGACAAATATAGTTTTGTGCAATAGTTGACAAATGTATATTTGTCAAGTCGAAAATTATTATAAAAAAATTAAAAGAGTTACAATTTTTATTGTAACTCTTATTGTAATAATTATTGTAATGGGGCGGGCGGTGGGATTGTCTTGAGTCACTCGCAATAAACGTGCCTACGGGTTGCCGTTCGAAAGTTCTTACAGACTTTCGCCGTCAAGCCCTTCGCACTCTGCTCGCTCCTCGCTCAAACCCATTGACAAAACTTTGTTTTGTGTGGGTTCTCAAACTCCACACACAATAAAAAAGACTTCAGCAAATGCCGAAGCCTTTTTTATGGGGCGGGCGGTGGGATTCGAACCCACGCATAGTGGAACCACAATCCACGGTCTTAACCGCTTGACGACGCCCGCCATATCGGTTTTGTGTATTCAGTATCCGTCAAAAACTTCTGTTTGTCAAGTTGTCTTTCGCCACGCCTTGCTCAAAAATCAATCAAAATTACTTGTTCTTTTCCGCAAGATATATCTTATGCGTTTTGTATGACAACAGCATACATATCAAGCCGAACAGTATTGCCCCCAAGATTGCTGCCCTGTAACCCGATAAAATCGCCTGTGTATGCTCTGTTCCAAGTGAAAGTTCTGTCTTCTGCACCAAATTAAAAACACTAATCGATATAGTTATACCAAGCAATTTGCCGACATTCCTGAACAAAGACAATATTCCCGAAGAAACACCCATCTTATTTTTTGGCACTGTCGAAAGAATCAAATTATTTACGTTAGGGTGAAAACAACCTGCCCCCGCACCAATCAGACATTGCGCCAAAATCAAATTAAAATACGATAAATTTTCGCTAATCGGCACCAAAAACAGAAATCCGCCTACCGTATAGACCATTCCAAGTATCATCAGTTCCGAACTTTCGGCATTTTTTATCAGTTTTCCGTTCAAAAGCGCAGACAACATTGACATAAACGAAAACGGAAGCATTAAAAACGCCGTTTGTATTGCCGACAAACCCAAAATTATCTGCGTGTAATACGGAAATAACAAAACGTTTGCATAAGAAGAAAAATATGCAAGCATTATCGCAATATTACTGTGTGCAAAAATCTTTGACCTAAATAAGTTCAAATCAACCAAAGGCATATCTGTTCGTTTTTCTCTCGCAATAAAAAGAACGGCAAACAGGAAAAACGACACTATTAGTGCGAGGATTATTTTTGAAGTCCAGCCCCAAATATACCCCTGTGAAATAATCAAAATCAAAGACGTTATCGCAAAAAACAACAGCAAGGTTCCGATATAATCAAAGCGAAAGGCTCGTTTTTTCACAGTTGTCGGAATGTATTTAAAGGCAAAAAACGCCCCGATTAAACCTATTATCACACTCGGCAGAAAAATCAGACGCCAATTTAAAAAAGACAGGAAAAAGCCGCCTATAACAGGCCCCGACATTCCAGCCAAAGCCATTAATGCCGTTGAAAAACCGAGAGCCCTCGCCCTCTGTTTTCCTTTAAATACCGAAGAAACTATTGCGTGGTTGTTTGCAAGCAAAATACTGCCGCCCAATGCCTGAATAATTCTTGAAATAATCAAAAAAACGAAACTGCCTGCCGCCATATTTAGCAAGGCTCCCAAGGCAAACAGCAAATACCCGCCTGCATATAATTTTCTTCTTGAAATTAAATCATTCAGTTTTCCGAAAAATATCAAAAAGGCGGACAAAATTAAAATGTATATAGTAACAATCCACTGAGCATCTGCAAAATCAATATTAAAGGCTTCTGAAATCTGATACAGAGCAAGATTGACGGTATCGGAATCCAACATTGCCACAAACCCGCCGACAGCACTGATAAAAAATATTAACCATTTTAATCGTTTAATTTTGCTCATAAAAATTTCCAAACATATTTTAAAATAAAAATATAAAAAATAAAATGGCGGCAAAAAGTATTAAAAATTAAGAAATTCAAACATTTTCACCCCAAAGTTTTTTGAACCTGTTTCAGTCCCTTTGAAAAATCAAATACAAAAACAAAGAAGATGAGTTAACTTGACTATGTCGTAATTTTGCTTTTTAATCATCTGATATAAAGGATTTGACATGAAATATAAATCTTGTTCTCTTTTAATGGGCGGTATTGAATTTCGTTATAATGGCATTGCTTTATGTCAAAGGGTTGACCATATCGGCGGCGGCGACATTGTTGTACAGACTTATGACGATAAAACCGATAAAGATTTTCATTTTAACATTGATACTTTTCTTGAAAAACAAAATGAAATCATCGAGCAGAACAAAACAGGAAAAATTTATCATAAATGTGTCGGTTGTCTGGAATTAAAAGAAGAAGAATGGCCTGACGGCGAGGATATAAAATTAGACCAGATAATTTTTCACCATTGGACAAAATGCAATTCTCACTGTATTTATTGCTATACAAACAAAGACAAAAAATATTTTAATACCCGTAAAAGTTATAAAATTTTTCCGATTTTGAAAGAATTGGCAAAAAAAGATAAATTCAGATTCGGTGGTTTATGCTGCTTTGCAGGCGGAGAAATATCCTGTCTGAAAGAATTTAAAGATATCGTTAATTTATTGGATAAATACGATTTTTCTTATATTTTTAATTCTTCATGCGTTCAGTTTGAAAGAATTGTCGAAGAACGGCTCAAAAAGGGAAACGGCGTTTTAATAGTATCTACGGACTGCGGGAATCGGGAACTTCACAAAAAAATCAAACAGGTTGATACCTTTAATGCTGTCTGGAAGAATATTGCAAGATATTCAAAAGCCGCAAAAGACCATAAGGATATGATTTTTACAAAGTATATCGTTTTAAAAGATATAAACGATAACGAGCAGGCAATAACAGAGTTTTTACAAATGAGTAAAAATTGCGGAATAGAAACGGTTTTAATGGAAATCGACCATTACTTTTTCCTTGAAAACAGGAATAATGTTCCGAAATATATAATAGATTTATTTTATTTTGCCTTTGAAAAAGCCAAAGAAATGGGCTTAAACTGCAAAATATATTCAAACGCCTGTGTTCTGCTTTTGCAGGGGCAATGGGCAGATGAATTTTGGCGACCTTATGTTTTTGTTTCGGGTGACGGCATTGAAAAATATTCTCAAAGACGAGTGTATAAAAAGTCTGAGGACGGCACGGTTGAAGAATATTATAATATTACGGAGGCCGCCCGTGAAAACAATTTAAAATATTCTGATATATGGAAAATTTGCGAAAAAAATAAAAACAGCCGAAGAAAAAAAGTTTTGAACGGTAATATTTATTCTTATTCTTATGATTTCAGATAAAGTATGAAATTGGGAAATTAAAAACGACAATGGACAATTTTGTGCTGGTTTTCTGTGAGCCAGATTAAATTTTCAGGCGTATTTTCATGCCCGTTGTTGTTGATGTGGTGTACTTGATAACCTTTGTAATTTATTTTTTCTAATTCTTCAACAGGATTAAATGCTTTTGAAACTTCTATATAAATTTTAAAATCAGCAAAAGCCAAATAGCCGTCAGAATAATCGTGTCCGTTGTAAGCACTTTCATGCAGTGGCTGAACTTCACCGCCCGTTTTCCTGATTCTGCCGAAATTACTGATTTCATAATCGGTATTTTTAATCGGTCGCCAATCTTCAAAGGTTTTATTCCCATTTTCATCAATATCAAAAAGGTCTTTACTTCTTGTCAGAGCAACAATTTTTTCAACGGTGGCAGGTTCATTTTCACCATAGTAATAATAACCTTTTTTGACAAAAGGTCGATACATATTTTTGATGTTTTCAGGGGAATATTCTGAAAGTTTAATCAAAACATCTTTGTAATCATCAAAGATGTACTCTTTGCCGTCAAAATATTTTATCTTTTTTAATTCTTCAATTCGTTTGTTCATAGGCATATACTAGCATAAAACCAAAAATCCTTGTATAATTAAGAAAAAAGTTTGGAGTTGGATATGACAGAAGAAATACAAGACAAATTAAAAAAACTTGATGAACTTTTAAAATCACAAGATTTAATTGATTTGAACAAATA
>JAILHI010000072.1 GCA_024695865.1 Candidatus Gastranaerophilales bacterium | reverse complement strand
ATAACTATACTAAATTTGATATATTTTCGTGAAAGTGTATTTGATTGTATAAACTAATCAAAAATTTAATTTTAGTTGTGGTTGTAAGCGCTGTTACTCTGCCCGTTTTTGCCGAAAACACCGAGGAATACAGGTGTGATTTGATGATGCGCGGCTATGAATTTTCAAATAACGGGCTTTCGGAAGCAATCATAAAAAAAGACAAAGAGGCAGTTGAACTTTTTCTGAAAGCCGATATCAATATCAATTTGCCCGATAATGAAGGCTTAAATGCAATGGACAGAGCACTTAAAGTTAATGATGAGGACACGGTGCTTCTTATAAGTATGGCGGGCGGTCAGACAAAAAATTCTTTAAACAAGTCGTCCGAGGAAAAACAATCTTCAGAACCTGTTAAAAAACCCGAAGTATCGGCAAAAAAGGTTTCGACCGAAAATGAAAATATTGAAAAAAATTTTGAAAATTTTAAAACAAACAGGCTTTGTGTTGCCGTAAATGACGGCAATCTGGATATGGTTGCGGAACTCGGCAAAAATTCCATCTATCTGAATATGCTGACATCTGAGGGTCTTGCACCGCTTCATTATGCAATTTTTAACAATAATCCCGCTATGGTACACCTTTTGCTCAACCTCGGAGCAGATGTTAATATTTTAACCGATGACGGTTTGACTCCGCTTGATATTGCCGTTTTGAACAATCAGCGAATTATTGCCAAAGAACTTTTGGAAAGCGGCGGCGCTTTAAGTGTTAACGTTGCAAAAGAATTAATCAAATTCGGCTGTAAAGCAGACTTCGATGAACAATTCGGTTTGTATGATGCCGAGTTTGAGGATATTTTTGCTACTATGGCAAAAATCCAAAATAAAATTGATGTTCAAAATTCCAATCAGTAAATTTATTGACATTGTTATCTGTATTCAATAAAATTTTTTTATGAAAATTTTTAAGATAATTCTTTTGATATTTTTTGTTTTTCTCTTGTATATTATTCTGCGAGTTGCTGATTATTTTTACACGCAACATCTAAACGAGCAGAGCATAAAAATGTGTCAGCGAAACAATGAGCGCTGCGATATTGATACTCAAAATCCTTTTGTCATAAAAAAATTCAAGCCTGCAATCAGTTCTATTGAGGATAAAAACAGTTGTTTCTGTAAAATGTATAATCTTTTATTGCCTCGTCTTTTGGTCTATAAAACTTTTGCAGACGGCAAACCCGTAAAACTGCTCAGAGTTTCATGGGATTCTTACATTACTCCCATAACGGCAATAGAAAATTCCGATGCCGTTATTACCTATGGAATATTAACCGATATTCTCTATGAAGATAATTTATCACAACTCTATAAAAAGCCGCTTTATACTTATGATTGCGGTGTAACAAGCATTGACGGGTTAACAAAGGGATATAACCCGTATATTACGTTTGGCAGTGAATGTATCGGCACGGATAAATTTATTCTTACCCAATTCGGACAGAAATCATCAAAAAAAGTTCATTCTCTCGGTCAAAAACTCAAAGAATTAAAACTTGAAGATAAAAAAATCTATCTGAAAATGGATATTGCAGGCGCAGAAATCGACGTTTTGCCTGATATCCCGAACTATGCGGACAATTTAACGGGAATGTCTATCGTAATAAGAGCCGTTGATACGGACAGATTAATCGCTTTTGACAAGATTTTACAGGCTTTTGATAAAGATTTTGTGCTTGTTGCAAGAAATGCTATAAGAGCGGAAAGTTACTCGGGCTGCAAATGCAGATATTTTGGAGAAGATATATCAACTGTATTATCTTTAACATACATAAACAAAAATCTCATTGATAAAAAATACCTGCCTTTAAAACAAGACTATAATACAAAAGAAAATTACATCACAATAGGAGGCTTATATGCCTCTATTCCTGATTATAAAATTTCATGGGTAGTACCTTTTTCGGAACATCTGAAACAAATATTTGCAAAAGATAAGAAAAATAACTGATTAAACTTCAAATGCGTCTTTGGGTTGTTTTTTGATATAAAAATTGCCTGCAACTTTTTTAAATCTTGAAAGTTCATTCTTTAAGGCGTAAATTTCTTTGCTGTTTTCCGCAAGTTGTTTGCGCATATCTTCCGCTTCCGCTTTGCAGCGGACTAAATCCATAATGACATCATCAATGCCGCCGAGTTTTTCGGTAAGTTTTGTTTCTAATTTGTTTTCAAGTTTTTCATCGAGCAGGCTGCCAATTTTGTCATAAACACCCGTTTCGATATTTTTAACCGCACCCGTAATCTGCTTTAACAGTTTGATTGTTTCATCGTTTTGAACTGCGGGCAGTTGTTTATTAATGCCGTTCTCATTTGCCGCATCGATGTCTGAAGGATTTGCGGGAATTTTCTTTAAACCGCTTCTTAACTGAATTGCAGTATCTTCAAGTTGTTTTGCCTTGTTTTGTATATCCTGCATTCGCTTTAAGAGTTTAACATCGTCGGTTGTAAAATAGGTATAACCTTTTTCGTTTTGTTTAAGGGGCAAATTTCCTGCCTGACAAAGACGAATAATTTCGTCGTTATCTACCTTTAATATATCTCGTACCGTTTTAGGCAATATTTCGAGCCCGTCGCTCATACCAAATTCCCCTTCTATATCCCTGTTTCAATTATATTAAACAAATAAAAGTCATGGCAAATTTATGTTCCTTTATATGAAGAATTGTTACGTTTAAAATCCTTTGATTATAGACCTTTTTAATTTGGTTCTTAAAAGTTTATTTGTCGAACATTGAAAGGTGAATAATGTAGTGTTATAATATTGATGTATTTACTTGGTCGGAGATTTGTATGATTTTTGGTTTTTTTACTCATAAATTGTGTTTTGCTCTGATAAAGCGTTTTATCGTATATACACTGATTTTGTTATTTTTATATATCTTAGCGACAAATTTCATATATTTTCCGTCGCCATATCATGACGAACCTGCAAAATATTGGGAAGATGTATATTTTTCATCAGGCAATTCCGTTGTTTACGGTCGGTATATTAAAGCCAAAGACGGTTTGCCGACTGTTATTTTCAGTCATGGAAACGGCGGTAATGCTGCAAATTGGTTTCCTGTTGCTGCGGAAATTCATGATAAAACAGGATACGGCTTTTTATTATATGATTATCGGGGATACGGTAAAAGTAAAGGTTTTACCTGTGAAAAAAATACTTATGAAGATTTAAGAAGTGCAATAAAATTTGTTAATAATGAAAAAAACATTCCAAACGAAAATATAATTCTTTACGGTATTTCTGTTGGTGGTGCCGTGACTGCACAAGTTGCGAGCGAGCAAAAATTTAAGGGCGTTATTTTGCATAACACTTTTACCAATATTCGTGATATGGCGCAGACAAAATTAGTTCAGGTATTTTTCTTTAATTCAAAAAACAAATTTATAAATAATTTTGTTTATAAAATTGTGTATCATTTGCCAATGTTTCAGCCTTTTGATACTAAAAACAAAATTGATAAAATTTCTTCTAAATTGATAATTTTTCATTCAAAAGAGGATACAATGATTCCTTATACCATGTCGGAAACTTTATTTTTGCGAAATAAATCCGCTAAATTAATAACAGGTTTTTACGGCGACCATAATGATTTTTTTATTTGCTCGGATATGATTGTAAAAAGTATTCTTGAATTTTAACTATCCGTTGACGGCAATCATTCGTTCAATAGATTGTCTTGCTTTATCTGCAATATCTTCTTTGACAAAGATTTCGTTGCTTTCGGTTTCAAGAACGTTCAAAACGTCTTCAAGTGTATTCATCTTCATATTCGGACAAACGGCTTTGTTTGAAACGAGATAGAAATTTTTGTCTTGGCAGTCACGTGATAATCTGTCAACGACACCTTTTTCGGTTACAATAATAAATTCATGGGTTTCAGACTCTTTTGCATATTTCATAATGCCTGTTGTAGAACCGATATAATCTGCATATTCCGTAACCGCCTGATGACATTCCGGGTGTACGAGAACTTTTGCAAACGGATGTTCTTTCTTCATTTTTTCAACATCTTCAACCAGAATATTAAGGTGAGTCGGGCAATATCCGGGGTAGGTTATAACATCGACGTTTTCAAGTTGGTTTTTAACATAAGTTCCGAGATATTTGTCGGGACAAAACAGAACCTTTGGAACATTTAAGGATTGAACAATCTGCACGGCATTTGCGCTTGTGCAGCAGATATCGGCTTCCGATTTTACCTCTGCCGAAGAATTTACGTAACAAACAACCGGTAAATCGGGATACATGGCTTTAAATTCTCTTATTTGTTCCAAATCAATCATGTCTGCCATTCTGCAGCCCGATTCAATTCTGGGTAAAAGGACTTTTTTGTCGGGAGATAATATTTTTGCGGTTTCTGCCATAAAATACACGCCCGCAAAAACAATTATGTCTGCATCGGTTTGAGCGGCAAGTCTGCTTAATTGCAGAGAATCTCCGACGTAATCCGCTACTTCGTCAATTTCAACGTTTTGGTAACAGTGCCCTAAAATAACGGCATTTTTTTCTTTCTTAAGTTTGTTTATTTTTTCTGCTAAATTTTTAACGTTTCGCATATATTAAATCCTTATTACAAGGTCTATTTTACTTTAAAAAAATAAAAAAATATATTGTAAAGTTATGTAAAATATCTTAATAAATGAAATTATCTGTTAAAGAAAGATGTGAATTTGCCGATAATTTTAGTAACGAAAGTGTAGGTAAAGTATGGATTTTAAAGCGTATATTCAAAAAATGGCTTCAATGCAGGGCTTAACAGGCAGTGCATCAAAAGGTTTAACATCATCAACGGGTAATTCCGAAATGTTAAATGCCCTTTCAATGTTTTCGTCAGCCGGTCTTGAAGACCTTCAGGGTTTGGATTGGGCGAAGTTATTAAGCGATTTAAAATCAGGTTCTGACGGTGCCGAACTTTCGGGCGATGATCAGGCTTTGGCAGGCATTGTCGAAGAATTGATGAGTATTGATGAAGTTCAGGCTGCTGCCGATGCTGACGGTGACGGTGAACTCAACGAAGAAGAATTGGCTAATTTTGTTCAGTCCATGATGGCTGCTGACGGTGATGAATCTAATTTTACTTATGAAGATATCGATAAAGCCCTTGAAAAAATGGGTATTAATCTTGATGATGTTGCTGAAAAAGCAATCGAAGAAGCACTCGATGAAAACAAAGATGTTAAAAAAGATGAAGAAGAAGAAAAGGTAAAAGATACCGAAAAGGCTGAAAAAGCAGATAAGACTAACAAGGCAGAAAAGGCAACGGGTGCAAGCCCTGCAAGTGCTCCGAGCGGCAGCAGCGGTTCGGGCGGTGCGAGCGGTAATTATGGCGGCGGCGGTTCTAATCCCGTTCAGCAAAAAAAGGTTACGGCTGCTGACGAATTAGAAGAACTTGAAAAACAAAGAAAAGAAATTATCTCTGAAGCAGATAAAAATATTGAAACCAAAGAAAAAGAAAAAGATGATTTAGTAAATAACAACGATAAAATCAGTGAGGATTTAAAGAAAGAATACAACACCGCAAAAGACGAAGCAAAAAAAGCGGAAGATACCGTTAACAAAACAGAACAAAGCATAAGCGACAACGAATCGAAATTGTCGGGTATTGAATGTAATATCAGTGCGTTAGAAGGTGAAAAGAGTTCTTTAAAAACAGACACCGACGACAAAGATATCAACAAACAGAACCAAGACAGACTCAGCGAAATCGAATCTAAATTATCCAAACAACAGGAAGAAAAATCAAAACTTGAAGAAAAAATTTCACAGGATAAGCAAAATTTAGAACAGTATAAACAGACTCAGGAAGAAAAGGCTCAGGCTCTTGCCGAAGTTGAAAAGAAACTTGCAGAAGCAGACCCGCAGCTTAAAACCAAACTTGAAAAAGTCAATAAAGAACTCGGCGACTTAAAAACGCAAAAAACAAATGATGTTGCCGAAATCGACAAGAAAATTGAAACAAAGAGAAAAGAAGCAAAATCAGAAGCAAAAGAAGCAGGCGTAAATAAAGGTAAAGCGGCTAATGACATCGGAAGCGGTTTGGTTGCTCTTGCCGAAAAATATATGGGCAAAAATGAAGCCGACGGTTCCTATAAGATGTTTACAAACGGTCGTGCCGAAGCATGGTGTGCTGACTTTGTTACTTACATCGTTAAAGAATATGCTCAACAGCAGGGTCTTTCAATTAAAGACGGTTTTGGATCGCCCGCCGTTGCTAATCTTATGAGCTGGGCTCAACAGAATAATTGCTTTACGAGTGTTTCAGACATGGGCGGAGATGCCAGACAGAAATTATTGCAAAATGATTTACACCCCGGCGATGTCATTATCTGGAAAAGCGCAGGAGCTTCACATACGGGTATTATCCGTTCTATCAACAGTGACGGAACCTTTGAAACCGTTGAAGGTAACTCGAGCGATCAGGTTAAATCTAACCACAAGAGTGTTAAAGATGCCAGCTTAACAGGATTTATCAAGTTCTCGGATATTGTTAAATAGGGATATTATTTAATATAAAAAAAGCCTTGTTATTTATAACAGGGCTTTTTTGTTGTCTTGTTTCATATTTATTTTATTCTTCTTTAATCTTTTTGATATAAAGTTCGTTAAACAGTACCGAACACAAGACGGCAAGTGCGGGTGCGAAGATTACACCGACTATACCCATTGTTCCTGCCGCAATAAATAAGAACAGGAAAATAATAAGCGGGTGTAAATCCAGAAATTTTCCGAAAACATACGGACGTACAAAATTGTTTTCAATAAGCTGCGCAACGGAAAAAGTTATTATCACTGCCCCAATTGCGCCCATTCCGAATTTATACACCATAATTAAACATATTATAAGAGCAAGTGTCGGGCCTATAACGGGAATAATGTCCAACACGCCCGTTATCAGAGATAAAATCAGCGCATATTCGATACCGAAAATATTTAAGCCGATTAACATAACTATGCTTACACCTGCCATTGTTGCAACAAGTGCTACAAGATATTTACCCATTTTATCCGCAATCATTTCGCCGATTTCTTTTGCTTTGCTCTGCATTGCGGGCGGGAATAAAGACAGATAAAAGTTTTCGAGTTTTACCTTATCCAGCAGCATATTGAAAATAATGATAAGTGAAACAATCATAAAGACAAAAGCGATACTGAGGTTTCTGCCAAAATCTATAACATGGTTGATAATTTCGTTTGACGATGCCGATGCCGATGCAAAAACGCTTTCCAAATCAATCGGAGAAAAGTCGAATTTTGCAAGTATAGGACAACTTAACAGATAATCGTCAATTTTATCAACATAAGCAGGAAAGGAGGTTGCAAAGACTTTTATTTCCTGTGCCGAAATAAAACATACGGGCAAAAATATAAGTAAAATCGCAGAAACAAACATCGTCATTACGATTGATGCCGCAAGACCCCGAGACATTCTCTTTTCCATCTTGTCAACAATAGGATTTAACGAGCAGGCAATTACAAAAGATGTGAAAAACAGTATTGTTACATCTTTCCACATTATTGTAAATGCTATTATCAAAATCACTACGATAAAAAACAATATGTTTTTTGTATTAAGATATTTATTTACAAATCTATTCATGCCTGCTGCCCTTATGTTTTATATTAATATTAAGAATATATCATTATAAAAAACATGCAAGATTTCGTTTTAATTATTCTTGCTTATAGTTTTCGGATATGATATTAAAAATATATGAAGATGTTCGATAAATTGCGGAAAAATACAGTAATCAATAAACCTGCATTTGTTTTTTTGGCAATATTTCTTTTGTTGTGTATTGTTTTTATCATATTATCCGTAATTTATCCGATTGGTTTTTTCTTTGATTGTCCTGATTTGTATTTTAATGATTTATTCATTATAGCAAACAATCATAATCCGTTTCATTTTGAATGGTTACCGGCTCCTCACAGAAATATCACATATACCTTTAACCGTTTAATATACCTGACGTTTACAAACATTTTTAATAAGAGTTTAATAGAAAATTTCAGATTGTATAATTTTTCCATATTAATCGCACCGATTATTATGCTTATTTTTAATTTTTTAGTTGCAAGAAGAACAAAACGTTTTGATGTTGCTGTTTTTGCTTTTCTTTTCTATTGCTTTTGTATAATCCCGTCTGTCAATTGGGTGGCAAGAGAATCTTATACAGCCTCAATGCTTCAGTTTATATTTTTGCAATATTATCTTTCAAAAGAAAAATTTCAGAAAGCAGACTATGTTATTTTACTTTTAGTTTCGGTATTTCTGTGTGAATCCTTTGAAAATATAGTTATTTTATCAATTATATTTTTTATTTTCGGCTGCTTTTTCTACTTTAAAGACAATACAAAAAGGCAATTAGTATTAGGACTCATTTCGCTTCTTGCGGCATTTTATATCGGTATAAAGTCTTTTCTTGTAATGCTCGAAACGCTTGTATATTTTGATAATATTCCAACGTGGAATTTTGCGGCATCAGAACTTTCGGAGGCGACCTTTAATTCAGTCTTTCTGATTTCAATTGCAGGGTTAATTGCTTTGACGGTGCTTACCTTTTGCAAAAAACTTTCCGACAAAAAAAATCTTCTTCTCACCCTTGCAATATTTGTGATTTTAACGGGTATTTTATACGCAAACACCCGTTTTATACCAAATCCTCTGCTGGAAAACAACCTGTTTCTGTATGCTCTTATTTTGCAGCCCGTTTTGTTTGTTTTGTTAATAACGCTCGATTGTTTCAAAATTAAAACAGACAAGGAAATGCTGAGAAAAATTCTCATCATAACCTGCATCACGGGAAGCCTGCAATTATGCTGGCAGATAAACAGTGCAATGTACCGCAAAAATTACATCAATACCATGACAAAGGCTGTAAATACAGCACAAAAGCCGTTTGCCATACTGAACATCGACAAGGACATAAGATGGCAGAAATATCCCTACGATATTACGCTTGCAATAATTGACCGCTCAATCCTGTGCAGCGGCGGCAAAGTGAAATCAATAGTTATTGTGAACCCCGAACATCCCGACTATATAAGCGGCGGGCTCAATTACACCTCAACCTATTTTGACGAAAAAAATAACATCATTTACTTTAATAACGTTCCGTTTATCATCGGCAAAGTTAATACCGATTTGTCCGAAATTGCTGCTAAATTTAAGAAACTAGGACTTACAAAATCATTTTCCGATGCAGAATTTTTAGAAAAAATAAAAAACGACACCGAAGTTATCGCTGCGGAATAACATTTTGTAATATTAATGAAAAATAGTTGAATATTTAACTATTTTATTGTATAATGTTTTTATTGAGGAGCAGGATATGGAAAATATTAAACGCAAGTTTGGACCGCTTGCAAATATTGATTTTGCAAGATTGTTTGCCGCTCAGTTATTTTCGCATTTCAGTGATGCGACGGTGCAGTTTATTCTGGTGGCAATTCTGCTCGGTATTTCCGATAAGGCGGGGCAAAGTATTGCAATTACGTTTTTTACCTTTATGCTTCCGCAGTTTTTAACGGGTTTGTTTTCGGGGGTAATATGTGACCGATTTTCAAGAAAATCTATCTTGTATATAAGTTGTTTATACAGGGTTTGCGTTATTGTATTGTTGATATTGAATTTCAATAATTTAACGCCATTTTTGATATATTGTTTTTCCTTTTTGCTCGGAACTGGTGCGGCGTTCTTCTATCCTGCAAAGATGTCCGCAATTACAAATATAGTTGAAGGTTCGCAGTTGAAATTTGCAAATGCAATGACTTCTGCTGTCGGCGCTGTTGCGCTGCTATTCGGAGCCTTAACCGCCGACAGATTAATGCTTCTTGGTGCATATAAAGCGTTAGGTGTTATTGCCGTAATGTATTTTGCGGGTTTTGTTTTAACTTCGTTAATAAATTTTCGTTTTCCGCAAAAATTTATCGCATCTCAAAACAATGATGTTCAACTTGCGATAAATTATATTAAGCGTCATAAAAAGGCTTTAAGCATTGTTGTTGTGTCTGTCATTCTGCATTTTGTCGTGGCGATTTTTTCAAACACCTTAAATTCTCTGATTACCGATTATTTCGGACTGCCTTTTTCCGATTTGACATATTTAAGGACAATGCTCGGTATAGGTATTATTGCGGGCATGATAATTACTATTTATTTTGCAAGAATGATGAGGGTTCCGAATCTGTTTGCAACGGGCTTTATGGTTTTATGTCTTGCTCTCGTTACGGCGCCGCTTTGCAAACGGGTAATGTATGCGTGGATATGGTTATTGCCGATAGGTGCCGCAAATGCCGTTGTTTCCGTAATGCTTGATACTATGCTCCAAAAAGTTTCCCCCGACAGAGTAAGAGGTAAAATCTTCGGTTTGCTTTTAACTTTAAACACTCTGAGTTTAATTACGGGTACACTGTTTGTTGCAACAACGACAAATGTCCTAAATCCGTTTTTTGTCTTTAAAATTATGGCTTTAATAACGTTTGTTCTTGCGTTGCTGATACTGCTTGTGGATAAACCGTTCAGATATTTTCTGCTGAAAGCCACTCTTGGACAGATTTTCCTTATGTTCTTTAAATATAAAGTTGAGGGTGCCGAAAATATTCCCTTAAAGAGTAAGGTTATACTTGCGGGAAACCATACCGGACATCTTGACCCGTTTATTATCCAGATGGCCACAAACAGACCTTTATGGTTTGTAACGGGCCCTGCCGCCTTTCAGACTCCGATTGTTAAATATCTTTTAAAATTTTATAACGTTCTCCCTTTAAAATTCGGGCATGGTATGGACGCATTAGAGGCTGCGATTCAAAAACTCAAAGGCGGAGAGGCTGTTATAATTTTTCCCGAGGGAAAATTTACTCCTGACGGTAATTTGTGCAAATTCAATCGTGGTGTCGGCATTATGGCAAGAGAGGCAAATTGTCCCATTGTGCCTTTTGCGATAAAGGGCGGTTTTGAAACATGGGGGCAAACACGCAGACTTCCTAAACTCTTTAATACTATCGTAATTCAGTTCGGACAGCCGATTACGGAGATTTGTGAGGACGAAAAAGAAACCGTTAAAGAACTTAAAACAAGAGTTAATTTTATGAAACAATCTCTTGAAAGACGTTCTCGATACGGAATTAACCAAAAGCACTGCGAAAACTTCCTCGATTTGATGCAGGAAAAAGGTGATACCTACGGTCAGACAAAAGCCCTGTCGCTTAAAACCAAAAACGGTTATGAGGCGCTGACTTATCTTGATATTTCAAGATGTGCGAAAAAATTTGCCAATTATCTGATTGATACGGTAAAAATCGAAAGAGGGGACAGAATAGCAATTTTATCAGAATCCCGCCCCGAATTTTCGGTTGGAATGTTTGCATCAATACAAACGGGGGCAATTACCGTTCCTCTCGATGTTAAACTGACGGTTTCCGAACATTCTAATATTTTAAACGACTGTAATCCAAGACTTTTCTTCTGTTCAAGCCATTATGCAGAGCATGCAAAACAGGTTAAAGAGCAGGTGCCGTCAATTGAACAGATTTTTGTTCTTGATGATGAAACGGAAGTTTCCGATTTACAAAAAGTTTCTGACTTAAATGCAGATATTAATCAGGATATAGGCCGTCCCCGTTCGCTCAATGAAACGGCGCTTATTGTTTATACTTCGGGAACAACGGGCAATCCAAAGGGTGTAATGATTAGTTTCGGCAACATTTATTCGCAGTTAAAGGATTTTGAGCAGATTTTTAAATTATCTTCCGATAATACTCTGTTATCTATTTTGCCCTTAAATCATTTGCTGGAACTGAATGTGGGCTTTTTCGGAATGTTGTATATGGGCGCAAAGGTTGTTTATATGAAATCTTTAAGCCCGAAAGAACTCACAAATACAATGAAAGAAAAGCAAATAACAAATATGATTGTTGTTCCTCTGGTTGCCAAGATGCTCAAAAACAGTATTGAAAAGCAGATAAACAAACAGCCGAAAACGTTGCAGATGCTCTTTAATTTTATGTTCAAACTTGCAAAGGTTATGCCGAGAGCAATAAGACGGACAATGTTTAAAAATCTGATAGATGAACTCGGGGGCAAACTTGAATGTTTTATAAGCGGCGGTGCGCCTCTTGAAGATAACGTTGCTGAATTTTTCAACAGAATAGGTATCCCCGTTTTTCAGGGTTACGGCTTGACCGAAACTTCGCCCACGATATCGACAAATACCTATCAGCACAATAAAATCGGAACTGTCGGAAAACCTTTGCCGTCCGTAAGAGTCAAAATCGCCGAAAACGGTGAAATTCTCGCAGCGGGTTCAAATGTTATGCAGGGTTATTACAACAAGCCCGAAATGACGGCAGAAGTTATTGACGAGGACGGCTGGTTCCACACGGGTGATATCGGCGAAATTGACAGAAGCGGTTACATTAAGATTACGGGCAGAATAAAGAATATGATTGTCCTCGGCGGCGGAAAGAAAATCTTTCCCGAGGAAGTGGAGGCGGTAATGGAAAATTCCCCGAATATAAAAGAACTTTGTGTAATGTCATTAAAAATCAAATCGGGAAATAAAGCGGGAACAGAGGAAGTCGGTATGATTTTTGTTCCGTCCGATACGCTATCCTCAAAATCTGATGATGAGATTACAAAAACAGTTGAAGCGGATGTAAAAACTCTTGGCGAAAAATATCTTGCGCCCTATAAAATTCCGACACAAATCGTGCTTCATCGTGAAGAATTACCCAAAACTTCCACCAAAAAAGTAAAACGAAAGGTCTTGCTTGAATGGTATGAAAACTTATAATATTAAGAATAATGTAATTTTTTAGAAAGGATATATTTATCTTATGAAAAAAAGAATTTGCGGATTGTTGATAATTTTCCTTATGTTGACCTTTGGGGTTATACTTAAAGTAGGGTCGTCCGATAAAATGTCGCCTGCCGTTAAAAATCTAATCAAAAGCGCTCAAAGTAACAAAACCGAAAAGGCTATAACGACCTATAAAAACTTAAATGATGAACAAATCAAAGAGTTTTACGAATATCTCGAAAAAAATCCCGGTAAACTTCCGCCCGTCTATTTTGTTATGGTTGCAGATAAAGTCTATGAAAATGACAAAGATAAGGCCGTCTTCTTTTATAATTTCGGAAAAGCAAGAGCAAGAGAAGATGTTATGATGTGTCAGGATACTACCGCACGTCAGCAGTTAATGATGTATGGCTGGATAGCCCCCCAAACAGTACAATATATGCAGACAAAATCTTCCGACACACAATATATCGATAATCTTGCGTTAAAAATTATCGAATGGGATAACAGGTATAATAACAGAGTAAGTCCGATTTGGGCTTGTTATCACGGTATATCCGCTTTTTCCGAAAAACCGCAGTTACTTCCCAAAGAAGAATTTGCGAAAATTCAAAAGCAAACTCATGAAGATTTAAAAAACATGTCAAAATCAATTCAGGAATATAAGAAAAAGTCGAAAACTAAATAATATTTATACTTCAAATAAGGAGTGAATTTTTTCTTCTATATCTATGCCCTGAATTTCGTTGGACGTTTGATTTAATTCCAAGGCTTTGCCGTAGTATTTTGCAGCCTGAATTTTATCGCCGAGTTTTTCCTGTACTCTTGCGGCATTGAAATATGCCATTGTGTAGTTTGCATCTTGCTGCATTGCAGTTTCAAAACAGTCCTTTGCCTCAAAAATCATATTCTTGCTGTCAAGATAAACAACGCCAAGATTGTTGTAAGCGGCAGCGTAATTGGGGTTGATATCTATTGCATTTTTGTAAGCAATGATGGCTTCTTCCGTGAAGTCTTTCTGCCAGAGAGTTGTTGCTAACTTGTTGAAAACATAGGCATCGTTTTTATTTAATTCGATTGCCTTTGCGTAGTTTTGTAAGGCTTTATCGTAGTCCTGATCGTCAAAGTACAAATCGCCCAGACAAGTGTAGGTTTCGGCATTATCAGGTACAAGTGATAAGGATTGCTTATACATTCTGACGGCTTTGTCTATGTCGTGATTTACGTCCGAATAAATTAATGCCGCCGCCTTGCATACTGTTGCCGTCCATTCGGGTTCGGGATTCAGGTTTATTGCGACAAGATAATGGTCTTCGGCTTCTTCAAACTGACCCGCTTTGAAAAGCGCATAGCCGAGTGCGTTATGGAAAAATGCGTTTGTTTTATCTTCTTCAACAGCGAGTTTAAAGGCAGAAATTGAATTTAAAAGTTCGTCAGCCTGTAAATAAAGATGTCCTAATTCGTAGTAAATATAGCCCTTTTCGCCTTCCGTTTCAAGAGCCTTTGTATAGGCATCGATGGCATCAGAGTATTTTTCTTTAAAATAGGTCTGCAAAATCGTTGCTTTTTTAAGTAAGGCTTCTCTGTCGTCGGGATTGACTTCAAGAGCCTTATTATATTCTGCAACTGCTTGTTCGGCATCTTCGTGGCTTATATTGATATCACCGATTAATTTTGAAAAAATTTCATAACGGCCCGTTTTTCTGCCTGCTTTTTTGTAGGTTGAAACGGCTATGTTTTCACAGCCGAAGAGTTTAAAAAGTCTGCCTGTAAACAGATATCTGCCTACTTCAAAATTTTCCCTGCATTTTTGTATTCCCATTCTTAAACAGGGAACGTCAAAAACACTTGTAAATAAGCCTGTTGAAAGATAATAAACCGCTTTTACAAAATTCTTTATCTGAGTTTTGGATTTTAAAAATTTTTCAATATTTAAAAGTCCGAGATTCAATCTTGCTCTTGATGAAAAAATCGGATTGATGTTTATGGCTTTTTTAAATTCCTTTTCCGCAGCCTTAAAATTATCCGCAATTTTAAAGAAATATCCCGCATAAAGTCTTGCATCGAGATTATTCGGGGCAACCGTCAGTGCTAACTGACATTTATCGAGTGCATTATCAAGACTTATTTGTCCGCTTTCCCATAAAAGCATTGCAAGTCTGTAATAACTTTCAGGTATATTCGGATTGGTTACCATTGTTTGAGAGTAATATTCGATAGCCTGTTCCAAATCTTTTTTATTGTTTTTGATAAGCCATCTTTCATGTGCTTCTCTTGCTGCTTCCAAACTGTTGTCCGAAACATCTGTATTTTGCATTGTTCCCCTTTAAAAATCCCTTGCTACACATTTTATTTAATCAAATCAACCCTCTGTTTAATACCTATATTTATATGATTTTTTTTGTTTTCTATAAAAATTTTTTCAGATTTTTGGCAACAAAAAAGACCGACATCTGCCGGTCTTTTTATAAATCTTTTTTATCAAATTAGTCTAAATAGAACGATGTAACAACCTTGTGCATATCTTCCGCATACTGTGTGGCATTGTGCAAGGTTGTTGAAGTATGTGAAAGGAAGCAGATTAACTGCTGACATTCGTCAATAATTTCTCTGTTACAGATTCGGCTTGCATCTGCAAGTGTCATCATTGCTCTGTCGGGGTGTTCGATAATGTTATGAACGCCGATAAGTTGGTCTTGAACATCGGACGGCTGCTGACCTATTGTCTGCGGAAGAATGACTCTCAGTTTTTGAGGGTTTGCAGACATAGCGCCTCTGATTGCTGCGGCATTTGTACCGCTTGAACCGCCTGATGTGATAACGGTGTTACCCTGCTTAACAAGCGCATAGGCTAAAATTTCAATTAATTGCTGGTGGGTTATCGGCAGGTTTCGGCTTCCGATTATAGCAACTTTCTTTGCCGACTGATGAATTGCCGCAAGTTCCATTGCAAGTTCATCTACGGTATTTGAGTCTTTTTCGCTTACTGTGTCTAAATCATCAAGCGGTACCATAATCGAATTTTGTTTTGGTGTATTATCTTCTGCCATATTACTTCCGTTTCAATCTGTATATTTAGTAAAAATATATTATCACATTTTTTTAAATTGTAAAAGTAGCATAAAAGAAAAATTTTTTATCTTTTTTAAAATCCTTATAAATAGGCAATTTTGCTCTTTTGCATAATTTAATAAAATTTTACTGTAAATTAAAATAATAATTGGTTATCATGATAACCATACATACAGGGTAAGTCATGGAAAATTTTTTAGACGGATTAAATAAGGAGCAGCGGGAGGCGGCGGAGCATAACGAGGGTACTTTGATTATTCTCGCAGGTGCGGGCTGCGGAAAAACAAAGGTTTTGACTTCAAGAATTGCAAACCTTATCAAAAACGGTGTTTCCGCTTATGAGGTTTTGGCTGTTACGTTTACCAATAAAGCCGCAAAAGAGATGAAAGACAGACTTTCCGTATGGCTCGGCGAAGAATGTGTGAAAAGAATGTGGGTCGGCACTTTTCACGGTATTGCGGGCAGAATTTTGCGCATGGATATCGATAAATACGTTTCAAAAGACGGAAAAAAATACGATAAGTCCTTTGTTATTTACGATGATTCCGATATGAACACCATCATCAAAAACGCCCTTAAAACTCTCAATCTTGATGAAAACATTTATCAGGTCAAACTGGTGCGTCAGGAGATATCCAATGCAAAAAATAAAATGTTGTCAGTCTACGACTACGAAACACAGGCAAGGTCGTTCCGAGACCAACAGTATGCAAAAATTTATACGGAATACCAAAATCAACTTGCGCTCAACAATGCCGTTGATTTTGATGACATGCTTTTAATGGCGTGCGAACTTTTGCGCAACAATCCGGAAATAAGAGAAAAGTATTTTAAGCGTTTTAAACACATTTTGGTTGATGAGTTTCAGGACACAAACCTTGCCCAGTACAACTTTATCAAGTCAATTTACACAAACGATGACCCGATGTATCAGCCCGAAAAACGCAGTCTTTGCACCGTAGGTGATATTGACCAGTCGATTTACAGTTGGCGTGGTGCCGATTACAGAATTTTGCTCAATATGCAGAGTAATTTTCCCGATGCAAAACTGATAAAACTTGAACAGAATTATCGCTCGACAGGCATGATTTTAAATGCGGCAAACGCAATTATACAGAACAATAACGAAAGAACGGAAAAAAATCTCTATTCAAATCTCGGCAAGGGCGATTTGATAGAAATTTTTGAGGCGGGTGATGAGGACGAGGAAGCGGATTACATTGTCAGAAACGTAAAAAATCTAAAACGTGATTACAAACTTTCTGAAATTTGCGTTTTATACCGCAGAAATTCGCAATCAAGAAAAATTGAAGATTCCTGTATTTACCACTCAATGCCGTACAAAATCGTCGGAGGACAGAAGTTTTATGACAGAAAAGAAATTAAAGATGTTGTTGCATATTTAAAACTTATTGAAAACCCTGCCGATTCTCAAAGTCTTGCTAGAATTATCAATGTGCCGAAGCGTTCTATCGGTGAAACCACCGTTGCTAAACTCAGAGAAATTTCTTCGCAAACGGAACTTCCCATATCAGAAGTTTTGCTTGAAATTGATAAGTATGATGAATTTTCCGCCTCTACAAAAACAAAACTCAAAAACTTTTACGAGTTAATCTCCGATTTACAGATTAAACAAAAATCAATGAGTATACCTGAATTTATCAAATATCTACTTGATGAAACAGAATATCGTGAATATATAAAAGAAATCAAAGATGAGAAAGTTGACCCACAAGAAAGAATTGAAAACCTTGAGGAATTTATAAACGTCGCAAGAGAATTTGAGCCCACAGAGGAAGGAAAAGACAATGTTCTCGGCGAATTTTTGAGTCAGGTGGCACTCGTTTCGGACATTGATACCTATGAGGAGGAGGATAATGCCTTAACACTTATGACTTTGCACAGTGCAAAAGGACTTGAATTTGATGTTGTCTTTTTAGCGGGGCTTGATGAGGGTATTTTCCCACACAGCAGAGCAACAAATTCTCAGGGTTATCATTCAGATGCGGAAATGGAAGAAGAACGCCGTCTGATGTACGTCGGCGTAACAAGAGCGAGGAAAAAACTATTTTTAACCCATTCTGAAACGAGAAGAATACATGGACAACTTTTATTTTTAAACCCGAGCAGATTTATAGGCGAAATACCGTCAGACTTGAAATCAGGCTGCGTACGAGAGGAAAGAAAATCATCATCTTCCGAAAGAACCTACGGTTCATCATTTAACAATGCCGCCCAAAAGGTCAGAACCTCTTATGCAACTTTTGAAAACGGTAGGCTTGCTCCGCAAACAACGTTCGGCAAAAACTTTATCTCACCGCAAAAACGAGGTTTTATTTCTAAAAAGTCTGATAATCATGCCGAAAATAAACAGGCTAGTCAGGAAAAAATTAACAAAATTCTTGAAGATAACCCGATTAAACGAAAAATTGCAGAAGCAAGAGAACGGGCATCTCTCCAAACTCCACAGCCTGAAACGGAAAATGTTTCTGCCGATTTTCAAAAGGGCGACAGAGTTTTTCATTCGCAATTCGGTATAGGCTACATTACGGACGTTAAAACCGTTGCGGGAATGGTCTTGTATATCGTTGATTTCGGCAAACACGGACAAAAGTCTTTTGACAGCCAGTTTGTAAATCTTAAAAAGTTTTAAAATCTTTTTGAAAATTCATACATAATTATACTGCCCGCAGTGGCAACGTTTAGAGATTCCACATTTTCCGTCGCTATTCTGATATTTTCATGCGGAATATTTAATATATCCTGCGAAATTCCGTTTGCTTCACTTCCGAGAACAAGTATGATTTTTTCGTCAAGATGCTGATGTTCGGGCTGATTAGCATCGATTGCGTGTAAATCGGTTTCTATAAAGGTATAATTGCGAAATTCTTTTAAAATAAAAGGATTTGCAACTTTTGCAAACGGGATTTTGAAGAAATTACCCGCAGCAGAGCGGATAACCTTCGGATTATACGGGTCAACACAATTTCCGTTTAACAAAATTCCCTCAAAACCAAACGCAACGGCTGAACGGATAAGCGTTCCCATATTCCCCGGGTCTGAAATGCCGTCTAAAAGCAAAAGCCTGTCATACTCTTTTAAATCAAACATATCCCATATTTTTTGATGTGCGACCGTGATGATTTTAGGCACAGAATCTGATGTTGCAAGTTTCTTCATAACGGCTTCGGACGCTATGGTCAGGTTTTCCTGCGGGAGATTATCGATTTTGTCATAATCTTCAATTACAAAAATATCTTTAATTTCCGTATCGGAATTTAAAATATCTTCAAGCGCCTTTTCGCCCTCAACCGTAAATAACCCCGTAGAATATCTTATTTTCGGGTTAGAAAGTTTTGCTAATTCAACTATTGTCGGATTAGATGTCGATGTAATTGTCTTTGCCATAATTTTGCCAAGCCTCTAAAAATTTTAATTCGCTTTTTGAAAGCATTTCTCGGTTTATGAGTTTTTCATCAAAGGGATAATGAGAAAGCACTTCAAGAACCATTTTATCGGAAATATCTTTGACATATACCGCATTTTCAAGTCTTACTCCGCCCGTACCTTTTTTGTACAGCCCGGGTTCGATTGAAAAAACGTAGTTCTTTTTGAAAGTCTTTTTATAAATCTTTAACTGTGCGCATCTCGGCGGAAATTCGTGTACGGAAATGCCTATTCCGTGTCCCGTCGAGTGCGAAAAATACCAGCCGTTTTTTTCTTCCGATTTGAGTTTGTTTCTCGTGTTTTTGTCTATATCATGCCATGTTGCAGTTTTTTTGTATTTCTTTGTATAGGTTGAAACAAACGCCTGAAAAACTTTTGTGTAAATGCGTTTTTGTTCTTCTGTCGGTTTTCCCTTGATAAAGGTTCTTGTAATATCCGTTGCAAGTCCGCCCTCAAAAAAGCCGCCGCAGTCAATCATTACAAAATCGCCGTCTTTTATGATTTTTGACTTTGATGCGACAGTATAGTGTATTATTGAAGAATCAGCCCCCGATGCGATAATCGGTTTGAAACTCTGGGCATAAGCACCCTCTTGTGCGAAAAATTCCGTTATAGCGCAATATAAATCGTATTCCGATAATTTTTTATCAGAATTGATTAAATTTTCCATTCTTCTCAAAACTCTGTCCGTTCTTTTGAAGGCATCTTTTAAATGTTCGATTTCCGCTCTGTTTTTGCAGGATTTTTTGTCAAAAATTTTAGACGATTTGATTTTATTTGACTTATCAATCTGCATAAAATCGGCTTTTGTGACAGTTGTTTTATCTGTCAGAATTTCACTGTCTTTAAGTGTTTTTAAATAAGTTTTGAAATCCGAAAGTTTTTTAACTTCAAGTTCCGCCGCTTTATATGGTATTTTTGAATTTGTAAACAAAACGATTTTTTTCTTCGTAATTACGGCTTTTGCTCTCGGTGCCGAGGAATAGGGAAAATCGTAGTTCCTTAAATTTGTAAGATATGCAAAATTGACGGGCATTGTTACAAGCAGAACCTGATTGTCCTTTACCTTTGACATAAAGTATTTGAATTTTTCTTCGTGAGATTTTCCCGCAAATTTTTTTTCAACAGGTTTAAGATTTACATTTGTATAATTGTTTTGGGTTAAATCATCAACGGGGTCGTTATTGATGTATTTAATATTGATACTCTTTTTGCCGCATTTTTTTTCAAGAATTTCGCAAAAGTATTGCGAAACTTTATTTGCTGTTACAAGCAGGGTTGAATTTTTTCCCAAAACTTTTACTATTTCGTCTGTCTGCGAGCCGCCCTGTATCATTTTCAAAACTTCGGTTGTTTCGTGGTCAACCTCGTTATCTGCCTGCTGATGATATCTGCCGTCTGCAATCTGATATACTTTGTTTTGGGTAACAAGACAATCGCCCGTTGAGCCTGAAAATCCCGTAACTTTGTATCTTGAATTTAAGGGCAGAAGATTGTATTCCGACAAAAACTCGTCTGCCGAATTAATCAATATCGCATCTGCCTTTTGTGATTTGATAAAGTTTCTGAGATTTTCAATGTGTTTATTCATTTAGTCTTTATCCGTTACAAGTATCAAATGCCAGCCGAATTGTGTCTGAACGGGGTCTGTAACTTTGTTTAATTCTGCGCTGAAAGCGGCATCTTCAAAGGCTTTAACCATAACGCCTTTCGGAAAATAGCCCAAATCTCCGCCATCGCCCCCCGAGGGACATAATGAATACTGCCCGGCGGCATGCGGAAAATCAATTTCACCTTTTTCAATAGATTCTTTGATTTTTAATGCTTCTTCTTCCGTTTTTACCAGAATGTGACTTGCTTTTATTCTCTCTGACATAATTTTCTCCTGACTTTTTTATAAAGTATATCATGCATAAATTGTTTAAGGTAAAATAATTTTATTATGAGCAGAAAATTTTATATCGAAACAATGGGCTGTCAGATGAATAAATCTGACACGGAAAGATTAGAAGGCATGTTTATCGAACTTGGTTACGAAAAAACCGATAATCACAAAGATGCCGACTTTTTGATTGTTTCAACCTGCGCAATAAGACAGACTTCTGTTGATAAGGCATACAGCCAGTTAGGTGTCTGGGGCAAGCGTAAAAAGAAAAACCCCGATATCAAAATCGGTATCTGCGGCTGTGCGGCGGAACTCGACAAGGAAAGCCTGTTCAAACGTATGCCCTATCTCGATTTGATTTTCGGAACTCATAATATTTTTAAATTTCCCGAATTTGTCAAAAGAGTCGAAAACGGCGAAAAGGTCTGTGAAATTACAAACATTCCTTATCCCGAACCAGAGGAACTCAAACTTAACAGGGCAAATACCGTCGGTGCATGGATACCCATTATTGAGGGTTGTAATAACTTCTGCACCTATTGTGTTGTTCCCTTTACAAGAGGCAGAGAAAGAAGCCGTCTGCCCGAATTAATCGTCAAAGAGGTCGAAACTGCCATAAAGTCGGGTAAAAAAGAAATAACTCTTTTGGGACAAAATGTTGACAGTTACGGTAAAGATTTACACAATCCCGATATTACTCTTGCAAACCTTTTGCGGAAAATTAATGCAATAGAGGGTAAATTCAGAATACGTTTTGTTACTTCTTATCCGACGGATATTACCGATGATTTGATTGAAGCGGTTGCACAATGTGATAAGGTCTGCGAATTTTTCCATATCCCGATGCAATCGGGCAATTCAAGAGTTTTAAAGGCAATGAACCGCCGTTATGACAGAGAACAGTATTTTGAAATCTTTAAAAAAATCAGAAACAGATTTGATGAAGTTGAAATTACAAGCGATTTTATTGCGGGCTTTCCCGGGGAAACGGAAGAAGAATTTCTTGATACCCTGTCTGCAATAGAAGAATTGCAGATTGATTATTCAAATACCGCAATATATTCTCCACGTCCGTTTACAAAAGCGGGTAAAATGACAGAACTTTTTATTCCCGATAAAATTAAAGAAGAACGTTTTAAAAGGCTGCATGAAGTTAACTGCAAAATGACTCTTTTATCTAACCAAAAACTTGTCGGCAAAGTTTATGAAGTGCTTTGCGAAAGTCAAAAAGAGAAAAAAGGCAGATTAATGATGAATGCAAGAACAAGAACGGGAAAGTTAGTTCATTTTCCCTCCGATAAAGATTTAACGGGTGAATTTGTGAACGTAAAAATAACAAAGGCGCAGACATGGTGTCTTTATGCCGAACAGGTATAATTAGAAAATTTTCAACGGGTATTTATTCTTAAATTGACAAACTGTCATCAAACAAAGTATTATTGTTGTGATATGAGCAATAAAGAAATTTTTACGACAAAACCGTTCATTCCGCCGTTTGATGAGTATGCAGACCTTGTCAGACGGGCTTTTGATAATGAAGAATTTACCAACCACGCCAGTCTGCTGACCGAACTTGAAACAAAACTTGAATACTATTTGAAACTTGACGGTTTGCAGTGTGTAACAAGCGCAACAACAGGCTTGCAGATGGCGGTAAAAGCACTTGAAATCGAGCCGGGCAGCGAGATTATAACGACACCGTTTTCTTATGTCGCTACAACAACCGCAATTCTTGCCGAAAAATGCGAGCCCGTTTATGTTGATATTGAACCCGATAATTTCAATCTTGATGCGGATAAAATCGAAAGAGCCATAACGCCAAAGACCAAAGCCATCATGCCCGTGCATATCTTCGGCTATGCTTGTAATATTGAAAAAATTGCCGACATTGCCCGAAAATATAACCTGAAAGTTATTTATGATGCAGCTCATGCCTTTGCAGCCGAGTATAAAGGCAAATCAATTCTTGAATATGGCGATATTTCCGTTGTTTCTTTGCAGGAGAGCAAACTTTTTCACACTGTTGAAGGCGGTATTGTTTACAGTGCCGACAAATCTCTTATGGAAAGAATAAATCTTTTGAAACAATGCGGTCATATAGATGATAATTTTATAACAGACGGTTTCAACGCAAGACTTTCGGAACTTCACGCCGCAATGGGTCTTGCAAATATTAAGTATATTGATAAAATTATCGAAAAACGCAAAAAACTTTGTGAAATCTACGATAACAGGCTGGCGGGCATGGTGAAACTGCCGAAAAAACAGCCTGATTTAACCTATAAGTACCCTTATTACGTTATCGTATTAAAATCCGTTGAAGAAAAAGACAAAGTTCTTTCAACGCTTTGTGAAAAAGGTATTTATCCGTGGCACTGCTATTATCCGACACTGAATACTCTGCAATATCTTAAAAATCATCAGCAATGCCCCGTTGCAGAGGATATTTGTGCAAGAATTTTACAAATGCCCTTATATTATCAACTTGAAACAGATGATGCCGAACGGGTATGTGATGAAACAATCAAGGCAATAAGGGATTAATATGATACCAAAAGTTTCCATTATTATTCCTGTTTATAATGCCGCCGAATTTGTAGAAAAATGTCTCAAAAATTGTCTTTTGCAGACAATGCGAACTCTTGAGGTTATTGTCGTTGATGATAAATCAACCGATAATACCGTTGAAATTGTTCAATCGGTTATCGAAAAAGATAAACGAGTCAAGTTGATTCAACTCGAAAAAAATTCCCGTCAGGGATATGCGAGAAATGTCGGAATACAGCATGCAAAAGCAGATTACATAATGTTTTTAGATGTTGATGACGGTTATGAAAATGACTGCGTCGAACTTATGTATAAAAAAATCACTGAAGACGATGCCGATATGACAGTGTGTAAATTTTATACTCTTGATTATAAAACGATGCTGGTTGAAACATATCACGATTTTAAAAACTATGCCGATATTTCCGAAAATTTATATTCAGGCTTTTGCTATAAAGATTTAAACCCGTATGAAATTTTTAATAAATGTAATGTTGTGTGGGATAAAATTTATAAAAAATCCTTTATTTTGGATAACAACATAACCTTCCCCGGCGGAATGTACTGTGAAGACGATGTTTTTTCTTTTAAAGCATTTTTCAGGGCAAAGAAAATAACAGTTTTAGACAAATATTTGGTATATTACCGTGTAAACAGAGATAATTCCAGCAGTGTAATCGGTGATGAAACCGCTTTTGACTGTTTCAGAATGATGAAATTAATACGGGATGATTTGCTCGATTTGGAAATTTATTATGAGTTGTATAATGCAATTGTCGCTTATAGTGTTGAAGTTTGTCTGTATTTTTATGGATTAGTTAAAAAAAGATTAAAAAAAGAATTTTACAATAAAATGAAAAAAACTCTTTGCAGATATTGGGGCTATCTTGATGAAATCAGCAACCAAAAATACTTTACAATAACTTACGACAATTTGGAAAAAATTATCTACAACAATTATTACAGTTACGAAATAATAACCTTTTGGGAACGTTTAAAAACGAATGTTAAAAATTTTTTTCAAAAAGAAGATTAAGTTTGTGAAAATATTGTAATTTATACACCCATAAAGTATTATATTTTTGGACGGTATTTTGTATGAAATGCGATATCAAAGAGGATTATAAAGTCAGACAGGGAATATATGACGAGTTGTTTTTTGAGGATAACAGCCCCAGAAAAACAACCGCAGGTATTTTGGATACGCTGAAAAAACTCGGAAACGATGAGGTTGAAAGACGCAGAAAACTTTTAAATTATTCCCAGTATTATCAGGCAATAATTAAGTCCGATAACGAGGAAAACTGCGGTTTAGACTCTATTCCTCTGTGTTTTGCCGATGAAGAATGGGCTGTCATTGAAAAAGGGCTTGCCCAAAGAGCAAAATTGTATGATTTAATCGCAAAGGACATCTACGGCGAACAAAACCTTATAAAAGACGGTATAATTCCGACCTTTTCCGTTTATGCAAACCCAAATTTTCTGCAAATGCTCTGGACGGGAAAAAATCAGGAGCAATCCTTTGTAAATCTTATGAGCACTGATATTGTCCGCAGATTTGACGGCAAACTTATTGCGGTTAACGATAAGTTTCAGATTCCCGAGGGTTTGGGTAATGCGCTTGAAAACAGAATTTCAACCGCAAGAGCCTATCCCGAACTTTTTCACGATTTGTATGTAACAAGACTCAGACATTTTTTTGAAAACTTCAGACAGACTACACTTTCGGGTAATACCGACAGCGACGGAAGCACCGTTTTGCTTGCTTCCGAGCCCAACAGAAACAGAAGAAGCGAAGATGCTATTCTTGCAAGATATTTAAAACTTCATCTTGTAGAAAACGATGACCTCTCTGTCCGTGGTTTTAAAGTCTATCTTAAAACTCTGACGGGACTTCAAAAGGTTGAAACGATACTGCGCAGAGTTGAAGACGGTATGTGCGACCCTCTCGAATTGCGTATTGATTCGGGAGAAGGCGCCGTCGGCTTGATTAGCGCCGTCCGAAACGGTAATGTCAAAGTCGTTAATTCTCTCGGAACAAGTATTCTTGAATCTCCTATCATAAGGGCTTTTCTGCCTGATATTGCCGCTTATTTTCTCAAAGAAGATTTAATTCTTGAACCTGTCAAAACCTTTTGGCTAGGTGATGAAAAAGCAAGAAATACGGTTCTCGCAGAGCCTGATAAGTATATGTTCTATAAGTCTTTTAATGACAAATTTGCTCAGATATACGGCAAAATGACTATGACCGCTCAACTTGCGCTTGTTGAAAAAATATTAAAAGAGCCTGAAAATTATACGGCGGAGGAATATGTTAAAACATCAACTACGCCTTATATCCAAAATGACAAATATTTGCAGGGTGATGCTCACTTCAGGTTTTTTGCATCATATACACAAAACGAATGTTCTGTTATGCCGGGGGGACTCGGCTGGGTTACCGACGAAAACGGCAAAAAAACGGTTGATAAAGATATCTGGGTCTTAACGGGCAAAAACATCAAAAATCTGCCCGAGAGAAACAGGCAAAACGAATATATTCCGCTTACAAGAGCGGGCGGTGATTTGCCGAGCCGTGCTGCAGATAATCTGTTTAAACTCGGTAAAAACCTTGAAAAAGCAGAGATTTTGGCAAGAATTGCAAGAGGTATATCAAGACACCTTTCCGATGACTGTTTTAACGACGACGAAGACCAAATATCCTCTCTGTTTAAAGCCTTAGACGGTGATTTCTTTGTCAACAATGAATATGAAAATAATCTATGGAATTTTGTCATGAAAAAAAGTGAAGCCGAGGGTTTGCAGGCCGTTTTCAAAGAAATTCGCTTTATTGCCGTACAGTTGAGAGACAGAATTTCGGAAGATACATGGCAGTTTATAAAATCTTTCGGCGAAAATTCACTTCCCGACGGAAAGAACGCCGCTTCCATGCTTCCCTATCTGCAAAGAATTTTGTCCGATGCCGCAGCCTTTGAAGGTCTTACTTCGGAAGGTATGACAAGAGGACACGGCTGGCGTTTTCTTGAACTCGGCAGACGTATCGAACGAGGTATTCTCACTCTGAAGATGATTAAGAATATGCTTGAAAACAAGACGAAAGACGAGGTTTCCGTCCTCTCTGCATTTCTTGAAGCGGGTGATGGTTCTTTGACGTATTTCCGCAGATACGGTGCAAAACTTTACCCCGCACCTGCCGTTGATTTGCTCTTGTGCGATGAATCCAACCCGCACAGCGTTGCTTATCAGGCGGCAAACATCGAAAAAATCGTTAACGAACTTCCAAAATCCGTTAACCATAATTTCTTTAAGCCTTTGGACAAAGAAATTTTAAAATTGTTGTCCCAATTAAGACTTGCCGATGTGTATTCTCTGATGCAGGACGACAACGGCAAAAGAAAGGCTTTAATCAAATACTGTTCGGACAGAATCACCGAATTTGAAAATATCAGTGAACTGCTTTCAAAAGAATACTTAAATCATGCTCCGCAAAAGAGTGTCAGAGCGGCAATGGCAACAGAGGTATAAATGAAATATCAAATTACTCACGAAACCGAATATGATTACTCTGTGCCCGTTACTATCAGCCAGCACCTGATACATTTGGAGCCAAGGTTCTGTAGCAGGCAAAAATGGCTTGAACATTCTCTTGAAATTAATCCGAAACCCGCTTATAAACTTTCAAGAAAAGATATTTTCGGAAATGTTGTTACGGCGTTCAGTATCGAAGACGAACATAACGTGTTTAAAGTTACTGCAAAAGGTATTGCGGAAGTTTTTAATAATAAAATGCCCGATAAAATACCGACCTGCAAAGAGGCAAGAGACATTGTAAAATGCCCTAAAACACCTGATGATATCAGCGCCGCAATGTTTTTATATCCCTCTCCCCTTGTCGCCTATGATGATGCGGTCAGAAATTATGCTAAAGAATGTTTTGATGAGGAAAAATCATTTTTTGATGCCGTAAAAGATTTAAACAATAAAATCTACAAGGATTTTAAATATTCTCCGGGATATACAAAAATCGGAACTATGCCCACTGAAATATTAAGAGAAAGAAAAGGCGTATGTCAGGATTTTGCACACTTTATGATTGCTTGTTTAAGGTCTTTGGGATATTCCGCAGCCTATATAAGCGGATATCTGCATACCAGAAAAGAGGGGGAACAACAGTTTTTAGGGGCAGATGCCACTCACGCATGGGTTAGTGTTTATCTCGGCGAGGCGGGTTATTTTGAATTTGACCCTACAAATGATTGTATTGCGGGCGAGGAACACATAATCGTCAGCAAGGGCAGAGATTTTGGTGATGTAAGTCCTTTAAAGGGCGTAATTACAGGCGGCGGGCCGCACACGCTTAAAGTTGCGGTCAACGTAAAGCAAATCGACTAAACGAGGATAAAATATGAGATTTGAAACATATAAAACAGAAGGCTTTTACGATGAATTATTTTTTGAAAACGGCGAACCCCGTCCGTGCGCAGAGCCTTTGATTGAAACAATAAACGAACTTCCCGACGGAGAACTTCAGCGCAGACAAAAAACCGCTGAAGCATCTTTTATGGATACGGGTATTACTTTTGCTGTTTACGGCAATAAAGACGGTTCGGAAAAAATTATACCGTTTGATGTTATACCGAGAATTGTTGATGCAAAAACATGGGAAAATCTTGAAAAAGGTTTAAAACAGAGAACGCACGCATTAAACTGCTTTTTAAACGATATTTACGGCGAGCAGAAAATTTTAAGGGATAAGGTTGTTCCCGATACTTTGGTAAACACTTGTACGGCTTTCAGAAAAGAGTGTATGGGGCTTGTGCCGCCGAGAAAAATTTGGGCTCACATTACGGGAACGGATTTGGTTCGGGATAAAGACGGTACGTTTTATGTTCTTGAGGATAACATGCGCTGTCCGAGCGGCGTTTCCTATGTTCTTCAAAACAGAAGAATTTTGAAACAGACCTTTCCGAAGGTGTTTTCAAAATGCGCAATCCGTCCTGTCGATGAATACCCCGCAAAATTAAGGGCAATGCTTGAATATCTTGCATCAAATACGGATAATCCGAAGGCTGTTGTTTTAACACCGGGTGTTTATAATTCCGCATATTTTGAACATTCCTTTTTGAGTCAGCAAATGGGTATCGAACTTGTTTCGGGCAGCGACCTCATAGTAATTGATAAAAAAGTCTATGAAAAAACTACGCAGGGTCTTGTTCAGGTTCACGTAATCTACCGAAGAATTGACGATGAATTTCTTGACCCGTTAACGTTCAGAAAAGATTCTCTGCTCGGTGTTCCGGGACTTTTTGAGGCATATAAGGCGGGAAATGTCGCACTTGCAAATGCCCCCGGCTGCGGCGCCGCAGATGATAAGGCAATATATACCTACGTTCCCGACATAATTAAATATTATCTCGGCGAAGAAAATATTATACCAAATGTTCCCACTTTTGTTTGCGAAGACCCCGTTAAACGAAATCATGTTCTTTCAAATCTTGATAAAATGGTGGTAAAGGCTGTCAGTGAATCGGGCGGTTACGGTATGCTCGTAGGCCCTCACGCAACCGAAAAAGAACGTGAGGAATTTAAAGAAAAAATTAAAGCCAACCCGAGAAATTATATCGCTCAGCCTATGATTTCGTTAAGCCGTGTTCCCTCAATTACGGAAAACGGTTTTGAGGGCAGACATGTCGATTTAAGACCGTATATCGTTCAGGGTGAGGATATTTACGTTATCCCTGGCGGACTTACAAGAGTTGCGCTTAAAAAAGGTTCGGTTGTTGTTAACAGTTCTCAGGGCGGCGGCGGCAAAGATACATGGGTTATCGCCCCCGATAAAGGCGCTCCCGAACAGGGACAGGGCTTGCAGTATATGCAGCACCAGCAACAACAGCAGCAACAGGAAAGGAGAAAATAATGTTAAGCAGAGTAGCAGATTCTCTTTTTTGGATAAGCAGATATATCGAACGTGCCGAAAATACGGCGAGAATAATTGACGTTAATTTGAATTTATTGCTTGATTTACCGGGGGAAGAAAGACTTTTTGAACCTGTCATTAAAACAGCGGGCTGTTCAAGAAGTTTCTATAATAAATATTCCAAAGCCACCTCTGAAAACGTTATGGATTTTTTAACGTTTGATACCGATAATCAGGACAGTATAGTTAATTGCGTTTCTTTTGCAAGAGAAAATGCAAGATGTATCCGTGAAACAATCACTCTTGAAATGTGGATGCTGATAAATAAATTTTATCACCGTCTGCATGAGCCGAATATAAAAGAAGAAATGCTGAATAATCCTCACGACTTTTTTACCGAAATTAAAGAGTTTTGCCAACTTTACGTCGGTATTCAGGACGGTACAATGAGTCATGGTATCGGCTGGAATTTTGCATGGCTCGGAAGAATGCTCGAAAGAGCCGATCAGACTTCAAGAATTTTGGACGTCAAATATTACATTCTTCTTCCCGATGTCAGCATGGTCGGAATGACGCTCGATACTGTTCAGTGGACTGCGGTTTTGAAAAGTGTCAGTGCGTTTGAAATGTTCAGAAAAACCTATGCGGGTGTTACCCCTCAAAATGTTGCAGAATTTCTTATTCTGAATAAAGAATTTCCCCGTTCGGTTTACTATTGTCTTGAACATTCCGAAAGAGCGCTCCAAAACATAATTACTCATCAGAAAACTATAAACGGTGAAAAATCAATGCGTGTAATCGGTAAATTAAAAGCAATGCTTGAATTTGCCACCGTTGATGAAATTATTATGAAGGGTCTGCACGAAACAACGGAAGATATTCAGATTCGTTTGTCCGACTTCAATGCCACCATCAGAAATGATTTTATTGATTGTACATGGCAGGTATAAAGCAATTTAATTTAAAATAAAAAATCCGATATAATCTATCGGATTTTTTGTTATAAGGCTTTTTTCTTGACCTGTGATTTTCTGATTTTGATTTGTCGGATTTTTGTTTTAATGTCAGCCGCCATTTTTTGCTGAATAAGTTCGACTTCTCTTTTTATTTTTATTACCGCCGCCGTAGGATTGGTGTTTGTCGATTTTATGTGAAGCAAATCCTCTTTAAGCCTTTCAATATCAGCCTCGGCAAATTCAATTATCATAAAGACTTCCTGAATTTCTTTCTGGGTAAAATTATGGTCAGACAAATTTTTGGTTAACGTTGCCATTAACCGTTCTTTCATTTCGTCCTTCTGTTTCGGCTTGTTGGTAGAAACAGGCTTTTTACTGCTGCTATTGTTATTGTTGTTTTTATTGTTTTTGTCGTCGTCGGTTTTACCGAAAAAATTAAAAAGTCCCATAATAATACCTTACTGATATAAGCATAACATTCTAAATAAAATTTGTCTCTCATTATATTTTGTAACAAATCGTTACAAAATGTTTTTTTTGGTAAATTTAATCAAAATTGCTTAAAAATTTTATAATCAGTTAATTTTTTAGTTAAAAATGTCAAAATTTTATTAAATAATCTTTAAAAATTTTATTAAAATTCTTGAAAAAATATGCCAAACTGTATATTTATGTTATTG
>JAILHI010000053.1 GCA_024695865.1 Candidatus Gastranaerophilales bacterium | reverse complement strand
TATGCAACAAATATTGATACATAAGGTATAAATAGTTGAGCAAAGAACCAGAAAAAAAACCAATACAGAAAACAGCGGCAAAAGAGGCACAAGAGCCGACAGAGCCGAAAAAACCAAGAAAAAAAGGTAAGATATTAATGGCGGTTATTATATTAATAGCCGCCGTATCGGTATATTTGTTTCCTAATTGGTTTGAAAAGCAATACAAAAAAATCTGGGGATATTATTACGTTTACAAAGGCGATAAAGCCTACAAAGCCGCAAAGTATCAAAAAGCCGTTGATTATTATTTAAAAGGACTTGAATATTATCCCGAACATTCCAAGGCAAGATGTAATCTCGGACACCTTTACGTTGTTTTTGAAAATTATTATGCGGCGGCAGATGCATACGATGAAGCATTAAAGTACAAACCCGATTATATGTCCTGCCGGATGGATTACGGAATCATTTTATCGGAAAGACTTGCCGATTATGACAAGGCTGTTCAGGAATACGGAAAAATTGTAGAAGCAAGACCGTTTCTATTGTATATTCCTTTCATTTATAATAATCTTAAAAGTGTAAAAGAAAACAGAGGACTTGCGTATTACAATATGGGTGTAGCGTACCGCAAAAAATCAATATATATGGGTGAAAACACGAAAATATCCCTGATGTATCTGAAAAAGGCAAAAGAATCTTATACGAATGCCCAGAAGATGCTTCCTGATGATTACGATACTCATTATAATGCTGCTTTTACAAATCAGCTTTTGGGTAACAAAAAAGAATCAGGACTCGAATACTGTAAGGCAATAGAAATACGTCCTTATAATTTTGAAGCACATTATAATTACGCACTTTTACTCCGTTCGCTGAAGTTTTATAAAGAATCACTGTCCGAATTGGAAAAGGCGGGCATGCTTGCGGAATTGGGAGCAGACCAGACTCAAAAAGAATACATTTATGAAGTTTTGGGCGAGGTTAAACAAATTCTTGTAAACGAAGGCGAAATAGAATTTTTAAACAACAGAGTGGAAGAATCTGCAAACGACAGTTCAGAACTTGCATATCGCAACGGAAAAGTTATACTAAAAGAGGATGCAGATAAACTTTTAACAAAAAAATTAAAACAATGCCCAAAAAAAGAATATTTTGAGGAACTATAATATGAAAAATTATTCCGAATTAATGTTAAATTGCACAAATGCAATAATAGAATCAATAAACGCACAGGATTTTGTCGACAAATTTTTAAATATTTTTAAAGATTTTTACGGCATAGTCCAGATGAATTTTTTTACAATAGATTATAATACGGGAATGTTCCATGATTTTGTAAGGGACTGGGTTTACATAGAAGACGAAAACACCCAGAAGGCTATCTATGATATATTTAATCCTTTGCAGGCAAATCATGACAAGTTTATAATCAACGGAAGATTATCGTCTTATGAATGTGACGAAAATGAAATTGGAGCAATAAAAGAAGCGGCATCAAAAGATGCAAACTTCGTATATTTTCCGTTATTTTCACCCGCAAGAACCTTTGGTTTTGTTGAAGTCGGCTTTGAAAAAATAGATTCCGAACTTGAAATTGACCAAAACTTTTTCAAAATATTACAGGTACTGGTTCTGCAAATTTCAAATGCTATCTACAACCATATTGTAAAAGACCACATGGCAAAGGCATTAAATTTCTATGATGCAATGAAGAACATCGCAAAAATCATAGAAAGCCAATACGAATTAGAATACATCGTTCCTCAAATCGGTGAAATGATAGACAGATTTATTTCATCACATCTGATTTATATTTTCCTCAGAGACGAAAACAAAGAGTTTAAATTATTATGGCCGTCAAACTGCAATAATTCCGAAATCTTTGCAATGTTAGAACAGGTCAAAGAAGATATTACGGTTAAAATCTCCGAAGACAACAGAATAGGCTTATTCCCGCTTCAGGGAGAAGGAAATTCTCTCGGCGTACTCGTTGCATACAGTACGATAGGAAAATTATCGGCAAACGAAATAGAATATCTTGTTGAACTTACAAAACAGTCAGGAATAACCCTGCAAAGAGCAAATGTTTATTCGGAAGTTCTGAAACACGCAACGATGGATGCTTTGACAGGTCTTAATAACCGCAGACAGTTTGAAATAAGAATTAAGCAGGAAACTTCACAAAGTGCAAGAAAAAATACTAATTTGTGCTGTATAATGCTTGATATTGACTATTTCAAAAAGGTTAACGATACTTACGGACACGCCGCAGGCGACTGTGTTTTAAAAGGTATTGCGGAAATTATAACCAAAACCGTTCGTGAATACGATATTGCCTGCCGATACGGCGGAGAAGAATTTTTCATTCTTCTGCCTATGACAAATATTGATGATGCTTATGCAGTTGCACAGCGTTTAAGACAAAATATTCAGAGTGCAAAAATCGATATAAGAGAAGCAAAAGTAAAAAATACTCCATTTTTGCAGGTAACGGCAAGTATTGGTGTTAACCAATATAATCACACGGATACCCCCGAAGAATTTTACCACGGTGCAGATAAGGCATTATACGAATCTAAAATCGGCGGAAGAAACCGTGTTACGATTTTTAATCCCGAAAATCAAAAAGATAAGGAATAAAAAATGTCGGAATATTTAGAAGAAGAAACAGAAGAAAAACTGCCGCAATATTCCGTATTAACATTAGTTTTGCTTGTTTTTATACTGCAGGCGGGCTTTGGTATGATAGTTAATGTCGTAAGAAACATTGATATTTTTGCAAAACTAAAATATGTAAATAACGCATACAATAATTCAACAAGAAAAAACAATAATTTAAAACATGAATTAGACAGTTTTAATTCGGCAAA
>JAILHI010000006.1 GCA_024695865.1 Candidatus Gastranaerophilales bacterium | reverse complement strand
TAATAAGTTTATCTGCAATAATTTTATTATCTTCGGCATCAAGAATATTTCTTTCTCCGATGACATCTTTAACATCGAATAAAATATACCCCATTTCTTCAATTTCTTCCTGCAATTCAGTGTCAAAATCCTGTGAACTGTACAAAAAAATCGTTTTTGGTGTATTTTCAGGGTAATCAACTTTAATTTTATCCATAATTTTTTCTAAATATGTAAGCAGATAAAATTCGCTTTTATCATATATAAAGTTTAGTTCTGCTTTTTCTTTAAAATATTGCAAACATTTTACAAAATATAAAGAATTCAGAAGGAGAAAATGATTTTTAATTTCTTTTACAGATAAATCATTATTAATTTTATATCTTTTATTCATTAAAGTAGTATTAGGATTCAACTGACAATTAACAATCTTTCCCAAATCTTCATCGTAATAAAAATATACTATATATTCAGGATTTTTAACATTATCTTTAACAAAACCATCTTCAAATAAAGAATAAATATTATTTATACCAAAATATTCATTTGAAAATCTGTAAACTGACCTGTCTGTTGATTTATAAATCATATAAGGCAATGTATTTTCTCTTTTGACATCTTTTTGCCCGAGAGATGTTGAACCGACAAACACAATAGAACCTTTGTTTTGATTACCTGTTTGTGAGCGGAAATTTCTTTTAATTAAATTCAGGTTATATTTTTGAGGTAAAAAATAATGATAATCCCGAACAAGTTCTTTTATTGGCACAAATCTTTCCTGTGTACAATCTTGAAAAAGAACATAGGAAAATATCTCAACAAAAACTACAATAAAAATAATCCAAAATACATAAACAATATATTCTTTCAATTAATACCCTCTTTTCTTATATAAAAGAATAACTCTACGTACATTTTTGTCAATAGGTTTTTAAGTAAAATATAATTAAAAAACATTTGATGAGTTTTAACAAAAGTTAATATAGGATCTAAGACACAAATCATATGCATGACAAATACCCGAGCCCGAAAGTGTGGAAAGTTATAACACGCAAATTTGTTCACGAAAGCATTTTGTAAAACAAATATTAATAAAACATAAATATTTGTTAAAAATCTGCTTTTTTTTTCAAAAATTTATAAAATATAAATGTACACATGCTATGTGAGGAAAATTCTTGAAAACAGCAATATACCCAGGGAGTTTCGATCCCGTAACAAAAGGTCATTTAGATGTTTTAAAACGTGCGGCAGGCATGTTTGACAAGGTTATCATTGCCGTATTAAAAAACAGTTCAAAACGTTCTTTTTTACCGATTGAAGACAGATTAAAATTAATTCAACTTTCCTGCGATTACGATAAATTAGAAAACGTAGAAGTAGATTATTTTCAGGGATTGACTATCGACTATGCAAGACAAAAGGGTGCAAAAGTTTTAATAAGAGGGCTTAGAGCCGTATCTGATTTTGAGTATGAAATGCAGCTTTCACAAACAAACAACGCACTTGCGCCCGATATCAATACGGTGTTTTTGATAACAAAACCCAAATATAACTTTATATCGTCGAGCACGGTTAAAGAGGTAGCATTAATGGGCGGGGACATTTCAAAGTTTGTTTCGCCGCCGGTAGCAGAATATTTACAAAAAAAATTAAACAAGGAGTAATTTGATATGCCGCAACTTCAGTTAAGAAGCCTGTTAGGACAAGTAAATACATTAATTCAGACAAGTCATAATATTTTTGGTTTCGTTATTATAAAACAGGAAAAACTTACCAATTTAATTGATGAGGTGGCAAATTGTATTCCTGCCGACGTCAAAGAAGCGGAAATGGTGCTTGCACAAAAAGAGGAAATTGTCCAAAAATCACAAAACAGGGCGGAAATAATCATTCAGGAAGCAATGAACAAACAGGAAATGCTCACAAATGAGCATGAAATTGTGAAGAAAGCGCAGGAAACCATTAACAACCAAAAGCAGCAGGTTGAAACCTACTGCGAAAATCTGCAAAATGCAGCCGTTAAAAATGCCGAAGAAATTAAAACTACCGCAATCAGAGAGGCTGCAACCATTCAAAATCAGGCTAACGACTATGCGGAAAGACTGTTTAACAACCTTGCAGCAAATATTTCACAGATGTTAGACAGTGTTAATACCTGCAGGCAGGCTCTTGCCAATCAGAGAGATCAGCAGCATAGTTATACCGAAAATGCTGAAAACGAAACGCAGGAAACCAACACAGATTATGAATAACCGATATGAAAATTGATTTTTTCAAAATAGAAGAATGGATGAATAAATACGAGCATCTTGCCAAATACGACATGACCGCAACGTGCATAAAATCCTTCTCTCTGAAAGAGTTTTTTGAGTTTACAAACACTGATTTTTCGGAGATTTACGAAAAACCGTTGGATTACGGTTATATTACAGGCTCTCCGAGGTTAAAAAATAACATAGCAGATTTATATTCAGGCAAAAGCGAAAAAAACGTAACGGTTACATTAGGTGCAATCGGAGCAAATTCACTTGTTTTTACAAGTTTACTCAACAGGGGAGATGAAGTTGTATCAATAATCCCGACCTATCAGCAGCATTACTCGATTCCGAAACAATTAGGCTGTAACGTTAAAATTATCAAACTTAAACCAGAACTTAACTGGCATATAGATTTTGAGGAACTTGAAAATGCCGTTTCAGAAAAAACAAAACTGATAACGTTAAATAATCCCAACAACCCGACGGGAGCCGTTCTTTCGGAAGCAGAACTAAAAAAAATAGCGAACATAGCAAAGACAAATAACGCATACATTCTGTGCGACGAAGTGTATCGTTTTCTTAATCATAATTCAAAAACGAACAACCTTTCAATCGCTGAAATATATGCAGATAAAGGGATATCGACCTTTTCAATGTCAAAAACCTTTTCTCTGGCTGGAATCAGGGTCGGTTTTATAATTGCAAACGAAACTCTGACAGAGGAATTTCAGCATCAAAGGCAGTATAACACTATCAGTATCAGTGCGATAGATGATTATATAGCCTGTCTTGCATTAGAAAATAAAGATAAAATAATAAAGCGAAACAAGGAGATTGTTCTTGCAGGCAAAAAAACCCTGACAGACTGGGTTTCAAGCGAGAACAAAATTTCGCTGATTGAGCCCGAAGCAGGCACGATTGCGTTTATCAAATACGACGATAAGCGCAATTCTTATGATTTTTGCCTTGATTTATTTAAAACTACGGGAGTCCTGCTGCTCCCCGGAGATGCAATGGAAGTTCCCAAACACTGCCGAATAGGCTATTGCGGCAACCTGAAACATTTTTCCGAGGGGTTATCCGAATTTTCCAAATGGCTGAAAAATTAGTTTATAAAACCACCAAAACACCGATAACAATTACAAGAAGCTGCAAAACGGTAAAGAACATAAGTTTCTTATAAGATGAATAATAGCCGATTATAAACGGCGATACGGAGCAGAGAAAAATTATCGGCTTTAAAGAATATTTAACATAAAAGATAGTCAAAAATGCGGAAAAGATATAAAAGACCAGCGCCCAAGCACCAAGCATAACGCTTTTTTCTTTGATAAACCTGTTCTGATGACGGTAAAAATACAAAACACCCGTTAACAGTTCGCAAAAGAATAAAAAACTTGTTATCATAAAAATTTTTATAATCATAAGCACACCTCAGACTTTTGCGAATGTGCATTAAAAAATTCAAGCGCCTTATTGAAGACAAACTCTTTTTCGTTATCGTACAAGACCATGTGATAACTGTCTTTAAGAATAATTAATTCTTTATCTTTTGAAGAAATATTCTGATAAACTTCATTGGCACTTCTTACGCTTGTCAAATCATCTTCCTGTGCGTGAATGATAAGAGAGGGAATATTAATCTTTTTCAAATCCTCACGAACGACTGATGAAAGTTCAAGCAGTTCGTGAAAGGCGCACATCGGGAAATTATCCATTCCGACATCGGGTTTTGCCAAAATACGCTTGATAGATGCCCTTGTACGTTCGTTTTTAACGCCGTAGGGTTCACATTCGGGGTAGGTGTAAAAATATCTGAAAATCGTGTGCAGTCCGACGGGCATTAAAAATTTATACCACGGCAATCTCCAGCCATCAAGATATAAAGTGGTTGAAAGCAGCACCATTCCTTTAATTTTATCGGGATATTGCTCTGCCATTGCGAGCGAAAGTACGGCACCGAGGCACAAACCCGAAAGAAAAACCTCATCATATTTTTCCGATAATTCATCAAGTTTTTTTGCCGCAAAATCAATCCATTCATCAAAAGTTACGGTATATATTTCTTTTTGATACTCACCATGTCCCGGCAGACAAACACCGAAAACATCATACCCGTTTGCAAAAAGGAATTTGCCGTATTTCTGCATTTCAAAAGGACTGCCTGTCAGTCCGTGGAACATCAAAACAGCCCTTTTTGACTTTGTTTCATTGATTAACTCGAAACCTGACGACAAACTATTCGCACCTCGTCAAAAGTTCATCGAGCAAATCAATCGCCATATTTATTTCTTCCCTTGTAATATAAAGATTAGGAACAAAGGTAATGATATTCTTGTAAAATCCGCCGTTATGGAGAATCAAACCGCATTTTTTGCCGTTGTAAACCAAATCACCTTTAAGACCTTCCGCCAAAACTTTGGCGCACAGGGTCTTATTCGGAGAAATACCGTCTTCTTCGACAAGTTCTGCTCTCAAAGCCAAACCCAAGCCGCCGACATCACCAATGGATTTATGTTTTGCCTTGAGCATTTGCAAGCCTTCGAGGAAATATTTTCCTTTTTCGGGAATAGTTTCATCAAAGTTTTCTTCCTCAATCATGCTCATAACCTCATAACCCGCTCTTACGCCGATGGGGTTTGAGCAGAAAGTGGAATGAGCGCTTCCGGGAGGGAATTGTTCGGGGTTAATATATTTTTCTTTTGCCCAGAAACCTGATAAGGGGTTCATACCGTTTGTAAGCGATTTTGCAAATGTAATTACGTCGGGAACAACATCGTAGTTTTCGATAGACCAGAGTTTGCCCGTACGGTAAAAGCCCATCTGAATTTCATCATCAACAAACATAATGCCGTATTTATCAAGGACTTTTTTAAGTTCTTTGAAATAGCCCTGAGGTGCATTAATGTAGCCGCCCGTACCGAGAACGGGTTCACCGATAAATGCCTTAAATTCGGTTTCATTTGTAGATGGGTCAATTAAACCTTTATATTCGCTGTCAAACTGTTTTTCAAAATGTTTTACGCAGTAAAAATCACAACTGTCGCATTTCTTATCGTAAGGACATCTGAAACAATACGGAAAAGGTATAAAATAGGCTCTGTCACCGTAATGTCCGTAATTTTCACGATATTTAAAATTAGAAGATAAAGCAGTTGTTGCAACCGTTTTACCGTGATAGCCGCCCTGAAAAGCAAAGAAACTGTTTCTTTTTGTTGCCTTTCTTACTAATTTAATTGCATCTTCAACAGCCTGCGCACCACCCACATTGAAATTTACACGGCCTTCTTCATGAAATCTTGCTTCACAGGCCTTGCAAAGTTTTTCGGATAAAAGAACCTTGTATTTATGAACGTATTTCGGTGTGATTTGAGGCAGAGTATTCATCTGGTCAATTACGGCATCAATAATTCTCTTGTTTTTATAGCCGAAATTTGCAGCGGAAAAGTACATCTGCAAATCCAGATAGGGAACGTCTTTGCTGTCATACATATATGAACCTTCGCAATTATGAAAGACTTTCGGTTCTTTTGCATAGTGAACGGTGTCACCGAAAGAACAGTATTTTGCGTCTTTTTCCAAAAGCTCCTTATCTGTTATTATATCTAAATCTATCATTATTCATTACCCCATTGAAATCCGTATATTGAATATATGGAATATCTCTTTTCTGACAATAGTCCAAAAGTTTATTTTTCGCAAATAAAAAATCAACTTTGTCGGCGGGACAAAAGTCAGAAGCCCCGTCACCGACGTAATATACGGTTTTGTAAAGTTGTTTGAATTTTTTTATGAAACTGCATTTACAAGTGCCCGCTTTTCTTTTGCAGGAGGGATTGATGTAGGGAAAATCCATTTCAAATTTACCGTTTTCAAACGAAAATTTGTTGGAATAAACCTCAACACCTTCTATCCCGTGTCTTTTCAACACCTGTCCGACAAAATATTCAAAGCCGTCACTGACAATAACAACTTTAATCTTATTCTTATTAGCATAGTCGTAAAAAGCCTTAAAGGATTCATCTATTTCAACAGAATCAAAAAATTTTTCCATCTTTTCTTCCGTCATACCCTTTATCAAATCAAACTGGCTGTGCATCGCATCAACCGTACTGATGCGTCCTGCAACCCAATCATCTTCAATCTCAAGCCATTTCTTGTCGGCAAAGTGGCCAAGAAAGTCGTTGATACAATCAACTTTCGTAATCGTTCCGTCAAAATCACATACTACTATACTATCCATACTAAAAATTTTATTACTAACTTGCCCTAAAATCAATAAAATTTATAATATTTTAATATCAGATTGTATTTTTGTAAAAAATTGTTAAGTTAACCTAACATTCTGTTGCGTTAATTTATCGTTTGGTTTTAAATTTATATTGTTAGGCTAGCCTAACATAAGGAGGAATTATGAAAATCACAGTATTGGGAAGCGGACACGGCGGTTTTGCAATGGCTTCGGATTTGAGCCATGACGGATATGATGTGGTTTTATCGTCGGTATATCCACATAATTCAAAACTGAAAATGTTTAAAATAGCAGGCAAAATCAAAATCGAAGGTATGTTTGAAAAGTATGAAAAGCCTGTTATGGTTAATACTTCTTACATTGAAGAAGATACCGTTAAAGCGATAGAAAGAGCCGATATAATTTTTATAAATACTCCCGCATTTGCACAGGAAGTATATGAAGAAATGATTGGCAGATACGGTCATAAAGGGCAGATTATCGTTTTTCCCTGCGGCGGTTTTTCTGCCGTCAACTGTAAAAACTATTTTAAAAATATAGGCAGAGAAGATGATTTTGTAGTCTGCGAAACGGGCTCATTTATTTACACAACCAAATTAAAAGGAAACGATACAATTTTGATAAAAAGCATGAAGTCAAAAGTTATGTTTGGCTGTGTTGACAACGAAAAAACAGATTATGCGCTTGGAATTATAAACAAAATCTATCCTCAGTTTTATAAAGCAGAAAACGTATGGCAAACGAGTTTCAGCAATCCATCATCTGTTTTGCATACAATTACAACTCTGTTAAATATGAGCAGAATCGAACAACTCGGCTCTTATCAAAACTCTTTTTACGATATAACACCATCAGTGGCAAGAGTTATGGAAAAGGTTGATAAGGAAAGATGTGAAATAGCAGGCAGATTTTTCAAAAAAGTTATGAACGTCAGCGAAATTATGTGCAGTTTATACAATCTGCATTATGACAACATTTATGACACCATAAAACACATCTCTGCCTTTAAAATTCAGTATGCCCCGGGAAGTATGCAGCACAGATACGTGTCGGAAGATGTTCCTTATTCAATGGTTCCTATTGCAACTATCGGGAAAAAACTCGGTATTCCGACACCGAATATGGATTCTATTATAAATATTGCCTGCATGGCAAACGATACAGACTATTGGCAGGAGGGCAGAAATGCCGACAAAATCGGATTCTCTGCCGAACAGGCTTTATACAGCAAAGAAATGGCGGCAATCAGATGAATGAAGCCGCAAAAAAATATCTTCCGTTAATTATATCTACAGCCGCAGCGTCATTTATGGTAAACCTTGATACCTACATCATCAACGTTTCCATACCTGCGATTGCGGCTGATTTTCTTGTTGATAAGGCTGATGTTTCATGGGTTGTAATGTCTTATAACCTTTTGGTTGTTTCACTTTTATTGATATGCGGAAAACTTGCCGACAAAATCGGCTTAAAAAAACTTTTTACCTTTGGTTTTGTGGTTTTTACGATAAGTTCTTTGCTTTGCGCCTTTTCACAAAATCTCGGACAACTGATAGTGTCAAGAATTATACAGGGGATAGGGGCATCCGTCTTATATGCACTGCCTCAGGCAATAATAGGTAAGTTTTTGCCGAAAGAACAAAGAGGTATGGGCTTTGGAATGAGCGCCTCTGCCGCAGCCCTCGGCATAATGCTCGGCTCCCCTTTGAGCGGTTTGATTACGGGGCTTTTATCGTGGCACTGGATTTTCCTGATAAACATTCCTGTCGGCGTTGCAATTATTTTACTTATCACAAAAAATGCAGATTTATTTCAGGAACAAAACCCTGTTGCAGATAAAAAATTTGATTTTGACATAACAGGTTCAATTTTGAGTTTCTTTGCAATATTAGGACTTTGTTTCTGGCTAAACAGGCTGAATTCTCTTGGTTTCAACAATCCGTTTATGGCGGGAATATTTGCAGTTTCCGTGATTTTAACACTTTGGTTTATTGTGCATTGTCTGAAATCCGACAATCCGCTTGTTGACTTGTCTTTATTTAAAAACAAATATTTTACGGCGGGTAATTTCGCAATGTTTTTGATTTCTGCCTTTTTGGCGGGTAACAATTTTATAATGCCCTTTTATCTTGCTGAAATTAAACATTTTTCCGAAGTTCAGACAGGTTCTCTGTTTGTGATTTATTCTGCAAGTTATATGACGTTCAGCCTTATTTACGGAAAAATCTCAAAAAAAATTCAGGCGACAAAGGTCAGTTCGCTTGCGGGCGTTCTATCAACACTATCAGTGCTTTTGTTTATGCTTAACATAAAACAAGACGGCTTTGCTTATATAATCGGCTTCTTTATTCTGCTTGGAATTTCTTTTTCGTTTTTCATTACATCAAACAACAATTTCATAATGGCGCAGGCAAAAGAAAACAATGCGGGCGCAGTAGCAGGTCTGCACAGAATGACGGGACGTTTCGGAATGTTATTCGGTGTTGTTATTTTTGAATTTATATTTTCTTTTACAAACAATATACATCTAAACGGATATTTATACACTTATGCCGCAGGACTTTTAATCTGTCTGACATCAGGAATTTTGTCAATGTTTTGTATATCTGATAAAACAGTTTAAAGTATATCGCTGCCGGCAGTGTTCTCCTTCAATACTTTCGCTGCCGGCTTTTTTTTAAATAATTTTTGGATTTATCCATAAGTTACCACAAAAATCAACCTAATACGTCACTGCGTTGCCACTCACTTTGCTTTTTGCTATTTCGGCATTCCCTCTTTTCATTCGGTCAGCCTACACAAAATCCGCTCGCTCGCAATGACAATAAACATAAAGATTTACAACTATTTTGGTGGTAACAGACAGATAATAACCTATTTTTTAAACAAATAAAAATCGGGCTGTTATAAATAATACCAGCCCGACATGAAAATTCAGAAATAAATTATTTCTTTGCTTCGATTACTGCCTGAGCAGCAGCAAGTCTTGCCTGAGGTACTCTGAACGGTGAGCAGGATACATAATTCAAGCCAATTCTGTGACAGAATTTAACCGAATCAGGATCGCCGCCGTGTTCACCGCAGACACCGCCGACTAATTTGTCGTTTACGGCTTTACCTTTTTCCATTGCCATTTCGATTAACTGACCGACACCTTTTTGGTCTAATGTTACGAACGGGTTAGCAGGAAGAATTTTTTGTTCAACATAATTCTTCAGGAACTTGCCTTCCGCATCGTCTCTTGAATAACCAAAGGTCATTTGAGTCAAGTCGTTTGTACCAAATGAATAGAATTCAGCGTAATCTGCGATTTCGTCAGCAGTTAAAGCCGCTCTCGGAATTTCAATCATTGTACCGAATTTGTAATCAACTTTAACGCCTTTTTCGTCCATTACCTGATTTGCAACCTTAACCAAGATTTCTTTTGCAACTTTGAGTTCGTTTACGTGACCAATCAGAGGTATCATAACCCAAGGTTTAACATCAACGCCTTCTTTTTTCAAATCGCAGCATGCTTCGAAGATTGCTCTTACCTGCATTTCGTTGATTTCAGGGTAAGTCAGACCGAGACGGCAGCCTCTTAAGCCCATCATCGGGTTAGATTCAGACAAGCCTTCAACGATTTCAAGCATTTTTTCATCTTCTGCATAATCCTGATTCAATGCTTTTTTAGTTGCAACTTTTTCAATTAATTCAACCTTTGAGGGTAAGAATTCGTGAAGCGGGGGGTCTAACAATCTGACAGTTAACGGTTTGGGGCCTAATGCCTTAAACATTGCATAGAAGTCTGAATACTGCATCGGGAGCAAGTGGTCTAATGCTTCTTTTCTTGCTTCGGGAGTACCTGCAATAATCATTTTTTGTACCCAAGGTAATCTGTCGGGATCCATGAACATGTGTTCCGTTCTGCAAAGACCAACACCTTCAGCGCCGAATTTCAGTGCGTTTTCGATATCTTTCGGAGTATCAGCGTTTGCTTCAACTTTCATTGTCTTGATTTCATTTACCCAGCCGAAGAATTTTTCAAAGTCTGCATCGATACCTGCTTCAACAAGTTCGATAGCGCCTTCCATAACTTCACCGGTGCCACCGTCTAATGAAATAACATCATCTTTGTGGAAGACAGTGCCGTCTGCACAAGTGATGGTTTCTTCTTTAAGGTTGATAACCAAATCTTCACAACCTGAAACGCAGGGTTTGCCCATACCTTTTGCAACAACTGCTGCGTGAGATGTAGCGCCGCCTCTGAGTGTCAAAACACCCTGCGAAACTGCCATACCGTGAATATCATCAGGACATGTTTCAATTCTTACGAGGATAACTTTTTCACCCTTTGCTCCTCTTTCTGCTGCTTCTTCGGTATCAAATACGATTTTACCTACTGCCGCTCCGGGAGATGCGTTTACACCTTTTGAAATCTTGTGTGAATGTTTTACTGCTGCGGGATTGAAGCAGGGAAGTAAAACTTGGTAAACTGAATACGGGTCAACCAATTTGATTGCTTCTTCTTTTGTTACAATGCCTTCTTCAAACAAATCAACAGCGATTTTGATTGCAGCCTTTGCTGTTCTCTTACCGTTTCTTGTCTGCAAAATCCAGAGTTTGCCTCTTTCAATCGTAAATTCCATATCCTGTACATCATGGTAACCTTTTTCAAGTTTCTTTGCAAGGTCAACATATTGTCTGTATAAGTCAGGCATATCTGTTTCGAGTTCAGCGATTTGTTTCGGAGTTCTGATACCTGCAACAACGTCTTCACCCTGTGCATTTACCAAATATTCACCGTAGAATTTATTTTCACCTGTTGCAGGGTTTCTTGTAAACGAAACACCTGTTGCACAGTCATCGCCCATATTACCGAAGACCATTGTCTGAACGTTAACGGCAGTACCGTAATTGTGGTCGATTTTGTTCATGTTTCTGTAAGCAACTGCTCTGGGGATATTCCATGAACGGAATACTGCTTCAATGGCTTCTTCCAACTGTACATAAGGGTCTTGCGGGAATTCTTTGCCCGTAACTTCTTTAATAACGTTTTTGTATATAGGAATAAGAGATTTCCAGCCTTCTGCGGAAACTTCCGTATCAGACTTAACGCCTTCTCTTGCTTTTACTTTTTCAACTTCTGATTCAAAGTATTTTTGTCTGTCCATTTCCCACGCAACAGAACCGAACATGGTCAGGAAACGACGATATGAATCGTAGCAGAATCTCGGGTTATTTGTTAATTTAACCATTGCTTCTACTGTTTCATCGTTTAAACCGAGGTTCAAAATTGTTTCCATCATACCGGGCATGGAAACTCTTGCGCCTGAACGAACAGAAACCAATAACGGATTGGTTTTGTCGCCGAATTTTTTGCCGGCTTGTTCTTCAACGACCTTCAATTTTTCCTTAACTTCATCCATTACACCTGCAGGCATTTTGTTGCCGTTGTTGATGTAATCCATACAAGTTTCGGTAGTAATTGTCAGTCCGGGAGGTACAGGGAAACCTAAATTAGTCATTTCTGCAAGGTTTGCACCTTTTCCGCCGAGGAGAGCACGCATGTCGGCATTTCCTTCTCTGAAAAGCCATACTCTTTTTTCAGTCATAAATTTCTCCTTTTTGTTATGTCATTTTTAATAACACTACTAAACTATGCCTATAAAATATCATGAATATATTTGTTTTCAAAGGAAAAAATATTAAATATTTAATATTTTTAAAACAAATTTTACAGGGCAGCGCTTAACCTGCCTTCGTGTTTTATCTTCCTTTACATCAGGGTTAAAATCGGGGCAAAAATCTGTCATAATGATATTGGAAGCAGGCGGATTTGTTCTCGCTGTCGCTTCCATTTTTATTGCAGTTAAAAGCAGTTAATCCCTTTCGGTTTCAGGGATTACTTCGGACAAGCCTCGTAATGACGTATCAGGTTGTTTTCTGCGGTAACTTCCATTTCCTTATTTTACATAAGAGAACGAATAACTGCCGTTATTAAAGTCCATCTTCATTATTATATCTTCGCCGCTATAAGAGGACGGCGGTTTTTTGACAGAGGGCGTTCTCATAAGCATGTGATACATCGCATCATCAAGCGATTTATTGTTCGACTGCGAAACAAAACGTCTGTTTAAAAGCTGCCCGTCAGACGAAATTGAAAAACCTATCTGCGCAGAACCCGAACCCGAAACCGTCAAAACAGGGAAGTTTGCAAACAGAGTGTTTCTTATCGAGTTTTTATAGTCGCTCAGTTCTTTTGCTCGCTGTCTTTGTTTCTCTTTTTCCTCCGCTATGCGTTTTTCTTCAAGCAAACGCTGCTGTTCTTCCTTTTGCTTCCTGATTTCTTCCTGTTTTTTCTTTTCTTCAAGCCGTTTTTGTTCCTCTATTCTGTTTTTTTCTTGGGTAAGTTTTCTTTTTTCTTCTTCAAGTTTCCGTTTTTCAGAAGCAAGCCTTTTCTTTTCGGCTTCATTTTGCTGATTTACCGCATTGTTAGAAGCAGGCTTTTGAACTGTCGAACTGCTTGACGCAGAACGATTAGCACTATCAGTTGCAGGCTTCGTATTTAAGGCAGTGTTGTTTGTCTGTGTTTTTTGAGGTTCGGGAACAACGATAACTATGTCATGTTTTTCTGCGCTCGGCTGCTCGGGTGTCTTTGGAGCGGTATTATCCCAAAAACTGTCAATCTCGGGCATTTCCGTTTCGATTTTTGCTTCTTCGGCTTTATCGGTATTCTTTGCAGGCATGGTGCAGGCTTTTAGCATTAAAACCACAAAGATTATTATCGCAATTATAAGAGAAAAAACCGACACAATGGCTGCAACATCAGGTTTTTGGGTTTCTTTCCCGTCCTCCGCAAACAAATTATTCAGCGCTTCTTCACGTTGTTTTGCCCGTTGTTGTATATCACTTGCCTCAAGAATTTCTTCAAAAATATTATTTCCGCAATCGCAGTATTCCGTTTGTTCAGAATATATTTGTCCGCAATTTTTACATTTATATTTCATCGTTTTACTCTTTCAAAATCGTTGTAATCGGACGGCGAAGAATAGGTTGTTGCATGCGCCATTGTAAATCCGCCGCTGACATTTGTTATTATTCTCTTTGAGCCCTCGGGGAATTGCAAAATATACTTATGCTGATAGCCTATTATCAGCGGTTTTAATACTCTTACAGCCTCGGGGGTATAAGACGGATTAGATGCCCACGTTTTAACGTTGGAAACATTTCCGTGAACGTCAGCCGTAAAGGTAAAATAAAACGTTGTTCCGATAGGCGCCGATATTTTTTGGTCGGAATCCTTCATAAGTTTATTCTGCAAGTCGGAACGCCACTTGTTCCATGCAATTATTTCTTCTTCTTCGGTTAAAACCTTGGTTACGGGTTTTGTTGCAACAGGCTGAGGATTATCGGCAGCAACCTGAGGCTTGTTTTCATTTTTCTTTTCGGGTTTATTATTAAAGAAATCCTCTAACGGCGTGGTCACTTGCGTATTCGGATTAGTCTGCGGTTTTTTATTGTAAAAATCATCATTGGACTTATCCTGTTTTGAAGCAGGTTTCTTTTCGGTTTTATCAGCCTTTGCGGGCTGGGGTTTTTCCGCCTTTGCAGGCTGAGATTTGTCTGCCTGCGGTTTCTTTTCGGTTGTTTTGACATCAACCTTGGGGGACGAAACATTCACCTTCGGCGTTTCAATATTCACCTTCGGTGTTTCAATATTTACGTTCGGCGTTTCAATGTTAACATCGGGAAACTCAATTTTAAAATCAGGTGTCGTAAGGTTTACATCGGGAGAAGCAAATTCCACCTTCTGCGCCTCATTATCATATTCCGTTTTATCCGTCATCATCGATATTTTAAATTTGTTATTTTCAAACTTGATAGGCTTATGTGTTTTGGGCTGAAAAATACAGACCAAAACCGTAGAAATGACAAATATAAATAAAATTGCAAATATCAAAAATTTATTCATTACTTATCCACTTTCGCCGAAATTGACTCTAACGCATAAATACTGAATTTTGTACCGCCGCAAAGGAAGGTTTCCGCAATCAGCAAAGCCGTCGGAACTGCCGCCGCTATTATACTCAAAAGTAATCCCGACATATCCTGACCGATTTCCGCCGAAAAATATGAAATATTCATGGTAAATTCAATAAGAATAATTACCGTTGCCGCATAAAAGGCAAATTTCATTTCCTTTGCCGCCCTTGTCGTACCTTCAAGACCGAAAATATCGGCACAATGAACAAGATAATTACTAAAACCGTCATGCTTAATAACATCGGAATTGCTTATTTTTCTCATTGTATAAAAACCGTGAACAAACAAAAAGAAAGCAAAAATAATCAAAAACGATGCAAGCACAAGGAAAACAGGTGAAAATCTTACGCCCGAAATTCTTATCCAGCCTGCCACTTCGGGAAAACATAACGCCAGAGTGTTTGAAACACCAAACGCCAAAAACGGCGCCGTCAGCATACCGATTATTATTTCAAATACCGATTTGAGTCTTAATTTGAATTTACTTTCGCTCACATATTCCATTTTGGCTTTACTCAAAGTATTAACATAATGTTCAACCCATTTTTGATAATCCTTGATAACCATTTCAAAATCTTCTCTGTATTCGTATTTGTTCAAAAGTTCTGCAAGTTCGGAGCCGTTACTTTTGTAATATGCGGAAGACATTCCCATACAAATTGCAAATCCGACAAAAAATATAGAAATTAAAAACGGGAAAGTAAAACTTTTTGTATAATCAAGATAATATATCAGATTTATTATATAAACCCCCGCCATCATAAACAGAGAAGAAAATATCAGCATAAACTGAACAAGCGGTGACATCTTGGGCTGATTGCCCGCAGACTGCGAATAAAAATAGCCGAACATACCCTGTTTGAACAGAAGCATTATGCCCATTATCAAAATCGTATATAAGAGCCATAACTTCAAATCAGAGGGCAAATGGATATAATTAGCCGATTCCTGAATAGAAAGCCCAGAGATATAGTTCGTAACGGCAAAAGCGCACACATAACAAGCGCCAAACAAAGCAAAATGCGCAAAAACCACGCCCTTGAGATTTTGAGCAATCTTCTTCTTCAAATCTCTGACCTTATGCGAAATCTCTTTAACTATCGCAATTCTTCTTTCATCAATCTCGTCCTTTGCCTCATCAAGTTTTGTTTTAAGACTGTTTGCGGCATCTGGCTGTTTAACCCTTTGCGGTCTTGGCGCAGGATTAACCCGTACCTGCGGTTTTTCCTCTTTGGGAAGAACTTTTATGTTTATAAATTCCTCGGAATCGGGAAACAAAAAACGTGTAACGTTATTAACTACCATTTTTTTAAAGGGCTGACCCTTAAAATAAGGAACGGACGAAGTGTAATTTGTTACAATATACGTATTGTCGGCAGGATTATATTCCAGAGTCAGTTCAAACTTCTGCCCGGGCAGAAAAAAATCATTTAATTCGGACGAACCGACCGTTATAATTTTGTTCGAGCCGAATGTTTTTTCGGATTTTGATGATGAAATTACTACTGCCATAATCTGCTCCTGTATTCCTTATCTTCCGAGTGCCTTAAAAAATTTTCCCGATACTTTATCAACCGTTTCTTCCGTTGCAAGAATCAAATGTTCTTCTCCGAGAACGGAATTGAGTTTACCTTTTACAAAATCAAGTTTTGACGGGTGCGCCCATAAAAACATTAACGTTAAATCAGGGGTATATTTCATGGTTTTTCTGACATTAGACGGCAAAGTATCCCAGTTAATCTGTTTTGCAGATGCCCCCTCGTTTTCCAAATCTCCGATAATAACAATGGCAGGCACATAACCGTTCTTTTTCATTGTCATGCAATGCGCCATTGCCTTTTTAACAGCCTCGCCGTATGCAGTTCCTTTGTCATTGGGAGAAAATTTTGTAAAAGAATTTAATGATTTATTTATGCCCGAAGTGTCCTGCGGCGAACCTTCGTAAATCAAATAGGCATCCTCCGATACCTTAATTATCTTGATTTTGTCTTCGGGGTCTAAGGTTGAACATAACTGCTTTATATATTTTTTCTGAGGATTGATTTTTGCCTGATTAGATGCCGATGAATCAATAAGAAAAATTATCGAAGCAGGCTTAAAATTATCAACTTTTATATTTTTAATACTCGAAATTACAAAATATAAAACCATTGAAGAAACTATTATCAACCCGCTTATTATAAATAATCTTCTGGCAAGCATAAAAAACCTCTTTATAATATTAAAAGATACTCTATTTTTACCAATAAATCAATAAAATGTTAATCTAAAATGCGCCGCCCCGTAAGATAGTATGCAGAACACTTCAGCCCGCTGCCGACAGGTGAACAATCCTCTTTTAAATCCTGAAGCGAAGAATTTGCCCCCATAGGTTCAAGCCTGTCGGGGTACATAACCATTATAAAAACATCTTTGCCGATTATGTTTTTTGAATTAACACCGTTTATATCGGCATATAAAATTCCTATCGGTTCGTCATTTTTTGTATCCGCAGAAGTATTTCCCGAAAAAGCCAGCAAAGTACCGTTTTTAAGAAGAACGAATTTATCCGCATGATAATTTGAAACTTTTTTTATACTTTTTCCGTTCAAAAATGAATGTTTATAATTCTTAAAATTTGCCGCAAGCATTTTTTTCTTATCGACATTACAGTATTTAAGAAAATTATCAAAGAATAATTCGCCGCTGAAATTTCCTCTGTTTTTATACAAATTAACAAGATTAGCGTCTTTTTGCAGCATAACTTTATAAGAATAATCAAGTTCCGAATATATAGACTTCCACGTGGCAATACGTTCAGCCTGATTTATATCAATAACCTTCATAGGCAAAACAATTAACGCAATAAACACAATTGCAAAAATCAGTATAAGAATTTCTGTCAGTGAAAAAGCATCTTTTCTTTTCATTATGCCATATCCAGACGTTTCTTTTCTTCAATAAGTTTGCCGTAAACCCAATCGGGAATAAAACTCTTTCCGAGAATAACATTTCCGCTTGCGGGATGCGGAGCGTGAAAATCGGAACCGCCCGTCATAATAAGGCCGTATTTTTCGGCTATCGTTGAAAAATATTCCACCATTGCGGGTGAATGTTTTCTGTGATAAGTTTCTATACCTCTCAAGCCGTAATTCATCAAATCCTTGATTAAACTTTCCGCAATATCAACATCGTAAGGGTGCGCAAAAACAGGTATTCCGCCCGCATCATAAATAGTTTCGACGGCTTCGTGCGGAGTAATTGTCTTTCTCTGGACAAAAACGGGCGACTCGCTGTTTATATACTTGTTATAAGCCTCAATCGTACTCGGCGTGCCGCCTGCCGCACATATAGCCTTTGCAAGATGAGGCCGTCCGATACTTCCGCCTTCGGAAACAAGTTTTTTAATATCCTCAATATTAATCCTTATACCTTCTTTTTTGGCAAGCAGCCGCAAAATTTCTTTGGTCTGCTTTATTCTCGCTGCCTGCTGGTATTTGATAATCTTTTGAAAATCTGCGTTTTGCATATCCATACAATATCCGAGAATATGAACTTCATAATCCTTATATATGGTATTTATTTCAATCCCCGGTATTAAAATAAGAGGTTTCGGCGAGTCTGCAACCTGAATTTTATCAAGATAATTTTTTGCCACGGGATAAGACAAAACGTTATCGTGGTCAGTAATCGCAATGGCATCAAGACCCGCTTCGATTGCGGTATCAACAATTTTTTCGGGCGAAAAAACACCGTCAGAATATGTTGTATGAATGTGTAAATCTATTTTCACTGTCTTAACCTCGCATACCCGTTATTCCTGCAAAACCGTTTTTATATTAATTCTGTTAATTTCTTCCGCTTTTCCCGTTTCGGCATCGACCGTAACGGTCACGGCATTAATCACCGCAGAACCCGAATTTGCCACTTCAAAGCGGCTCGGAAGCATCGTCAGAATATGACTCAACGAGGATTCATAATCCATGCCGATTATGCTTTCGTAATCCCCGCAATATCCGACATCGGTAATGTACGCCGTCTGTCCGTCAAAAATTCTTTCATCTGCCGTCTGAACATGCGTATGCGTACCAATCAGCGCACTTACGCCAAATTGTGAAAAATATTTTGCATAACACATTTTTTCGGCAGATGCTTCCGCATGAAAATCAATTAAAATAACCTTCGTTTCCTGTTTGACGGTTTCAACAACCTTTTCAATCGGATATCTCGGAGAATCGAAAACAGGCATAAAATTTCTTCCGAGAGCATTGATAACGGCAATTTTTCCCTTCGGGGTTTCAAAAATCCCGTAACCCCTGCCCTGAGCCTCGGGATAATTTATCGGACGGATTAACCTTTCCGCATCATCAATATAATTCAGAATTTCTTTCTTATCCCAGATGTGATTACCCGATGTCATACAGTCTATGCCGTATTCCGAAAGTTCGTTGTAATTCTTTTCCGTTAATCCGAAACCGTGAGAAGCATTCTCAACATTTGCAACAACAAAATCTATATCGGAAGATTTGTCTGCCAAAAAGTCACGAACGGCATAACGTCCCGCCTTGCCGACAATATCTCCGAAAAATAAAATTTTTAACTTTTGTTCCTGCATGTTCTTTCCGTAAAAAATGGCGAAATAACACTACTTCGCCATTATCTTTTTTTATTTTGCAATTTCTGTAACTCGGACTTCTCTTACAACGGTAACTCTGATTTGTCCCGGATAATCAAGTTCTTCCTCAATACGTTTTGAAATATCTCTTGCGAGTTTTGCACTTGCGACATCATCGTATTTTTCTGGCTGAACAATGACTCTGACTTCACGGCCCGCCTGAACCGCAAAGGATTGTTTAACACCTTCATAACTTGTTGCGATTTCTTCAAGTTTCTGAAGACGTTTGATGTAGATTTCCAAAGTATCACGTCTTGACCCCGGTCTGCCCGCCGAAATAGCATCGGCAAGTTTGACAAGCACCGCTTCAATCGTATTTGCGGTAACATCATCGTGGTGAGCCTCAATTGCGTGAACAACGGCTTCTTTTTCGCCGTATTTTCTTGCAAGTTCAACACCGAGTTCAATATGAGTTCCCTCTTGAGTCTGGTCAACTGCTTTACCGATATCGTGCAGCAAACCTGCTCTCTTTGCTATGGCAACATTTGCGCCGATTTCCGCCGCAAGCATGCCCGCAATATGACCGACTTCAAGTGAATGTTTCAGAACGTTTTGTCCGTAACTTGTTCTATAATAAAGACGTCCGAGTGTCTTTATAAGTTCTTTGTTCAGGTTCATAACACCCATATCCATTGCGGCCTGTTCACCTTCGTGGAAAATCTTCTGCTCGATTTCATTTTTGGACTTTTCAACCATTTCTTCAATTCTTACGGGGTGAATACGTCCGTCTAAAACCAATTTTTCCAGAGCGGTTTTCGCAATTTCTCTCTTTACGGGGTCAAAACAGGATAATACAACTGCTTCGGGAGTATCATCAATAATTAAATCAACACCCGTAAGAGTTTCCAATGTTCTGATGTTGCGGCCTTCGCGACCGATTATACGACCCTTCATTTCGTCAGACGGAAGTTGAACAACAGATACCGTCGATTCAACAACCTGATCTATCAGACATCTTTGCATAACCGTCGTCAAAATTTCTTTTGATTTTTGCTCGGAAACTTCTTTGATGTGCATTTCATTTTCTCGGATAAGTTGTATGGATTCCTGCTGTAAATCCTGTTTTAACTTGTCCAAAAGAAGTTTTTTTGCATCTTCCGTCGATAAACCCGAAATTCTTTCAAGTTCTTCGATTTCCTTTTGCATTAAACCGGCAAGTTCATTTTCTTTGTCGAGAAGTTCGTCTTTTTGCTGCTCAATTTTAGCCTCTCTGTCCGAAATAGACTGAAGTTTTTCATCAATAGTGTTTTCACGTCTTGTCAGTTTTTCTTCCGTTCTGTTAAATTCCTGACGTCTTTCTTTGGTTTCTTCCTGAAGTCTTTCTCTTTCGGACTTAACGGCTTCCTGTGCAGCCATAAGTGCTTCTTTTTTGATTAATGATTCTTTTTCGGCATCAGCCTTAATCAACTTAATATTTTCTTCGTTAACTCTTGAATATTGTTTATACATAAGGTAAGCCAACAAAGCAAACAAAAGCGTTAATGAGTTTAAAACTATATCGGATAGTGTCAACGACATTCCGACTAAATTAGATGCGTTTTCGATTGTCCTATACCTCGTTCTTTCATATTTAGTAACGATTAGAAGATAAATAAACCTTTTTATTTGTTACACAAGCAAACCGAAATCGGCTTACACACACGACAGATATAAAATATGTTTGTTTCTTCAGATAGTCATATATAAAATACTTTTATTCACTTCTAATTAATATTAATAATACATTAAATAAATATATTTAACAAGTCAAAAATGAAGAAAAAATAAAAAAGTTAATTATAATTGTAAAAACAAAAAATATGCTAGACAAGAAAAAATTTTTGTTATATTCTTAATACAGAACTGTTTGCCCCGGTGGCGGAATGGTAGACGCGTCGGACTTAAAATCCGATAGGGCTCAAACTCTGTGCCGGTTCAAGTCCGGCTCGGGGCAAATTAAAAAAACCGTCTGTAAAGGCGGTTTTTTGTTTTTGTATTTTATTTAGGATATTCAGATGGAGTTTTTGAGTATACTTTGCGGTTATATAGGAAATAATTATTTAATCAAAGCCTGTAATTCTCTGAATTTCTGATGTCTGGCGGATTTTAAAAGCATAAAAAGTGCAATTTCTTTATTTATAATCTTTACGCCGGTTTGTTTCATATATTCAACCGCCGTTTCAAAATCATCTTTTCGTCTTGATGCGGAACAGTCCTTTAACAAATAAACTTCATATCCGCAATTTATCAGTTCTTCCGCTGTCTGTAAAACGCAGATATGTGCTTCAATACCGCAGATTATTATTTGTTTGCGGTTGATTTTTTCTATACC
>JAILHI010000001.1 GCA_024695865.1 Candidatus Gastranaerophilales bacterium | reverse complement strand
TATCGGTTTTTTCCGTATCTCCAATCATTACAGAATGTTTTAAATCGATTTTAAGTTTTTCGCAGGCAGATAAAATCATTGCAGGGTTGGGTTTTCTCATCAGAGAGTTATAAGAATATTCTTTTATCACCCCGTCCTTGTGATAAGGGCAAAACTCTAAGTCATCAAAGGTTATACCGTGTTTTTTATATACGTTTTTAATCCCCTCAAAGCCCTCATACATTTCATCAAAGGTGAATTTGTTTTTTGCTATTCCCGCCTGATTGGTAACCATTACGATATAATAATTTTTTTGAAAATATTCTTTTACGATATCAATTGTCGGTTTAATTATTTTAAAATTTTTTCCGTGAGGATATTCGGTATTTTCGATAATTGTACCGTCTTTATCGATAAAAAGTGCGGGCCTTGCCGTTTTTGATATCCATTCGGGTATTAAGGTCTGGGCCTTTTGATAATCTTCGGGTATTCCTATATCAATAAAACAGGCGCCGAGAGGCAAGCCGTATAATTTATCGTTTTTCATTAATTGCGGAAATATTTCGGTTTCAAAAGAGATAAATTGATTTTTGTAATCCTTTGCAAAGGGTTTAAGAGCGGACTTGTGAACGTAGCAAATGCCGCCGTTTATATAACCGTCAATTATGTCTTCGGGAAGTTTGCCTTTTTCGGCGAAAAATTTTACCGAAAAATTATCGTCAATTTGAACAAAACCGTATCTTTCAACGTTATTTGTATATCTTAAAGCAATTGTAACGCTTTTGTCTTTTCCGAAATTTTCAAGCAGAGAATAATCAATATCAAAAAAAGTATCACCGTTAATTACAAAAAATTCATCGTTTAATTTGTCAAAAGCGTTCAAAAGAGCGCCGCCCGTTCCGAGCGCTGTTTCTTCTTTGACAAAAACGGCATTATCAAGAGTTTTGAAATGATTTTCAATAACCTCGGATTTATAGCCCGTTAAAAATACGAAACTGTCAAAATTGTGTTTTTTCAGGGTTTGAAGAAGAAGAACCAGAAAAGGAAGATTTTGTATCGGCGCCATAGGCTTGGGAATATCGGGAACAACGTGAGAAAGTCTTGTTCCGAAACCTCCCGATAAAATAACAGCTTGCCTCATATTTTTGTTCCTTTGTCCTTAAATATATGTTATCATGAAATAAAGAAAAATTTATTTATCGGAAAAACGGTTATGAAAACAGCAATCAGCGGATATATAAAAAAATTATGCGACACTGTAAATTCTCTGGATTACGGGGAAATCGAAAATTGTGCGGAAGTTTTGGATTGTGCCGCTAAAAACGGCAAATACATTTATATAATCGGAAATGGCGGTTCCGCTGCAACGGCTAGCCATTTTGTGTGTGATTTTAACAAGGGTCTTAATGATGTACAGGGCAAAAGAAATTTTAAATTTGTATGTCTGAATGACAATATTTCCACCATAATGTCTTTGGCAAACGATAGCAGTTATGACGATATTTTTGTTGAACAATTAAAGAATTTTATTGAAAAAGGCGATGTTCTTCTTGCAATCTCGGGAAGCGGAAATTCAAAAAACATAATAAAAGCCGTTGAATATGCTAATTCCGTTGGTGCTGTTACAATTGGTTTTACGGGCTATGACGGCGGTGAATTAAAAAAGAGAGCAAAATATTCCGTAAACGCAAACGTTGACAATATGGAAATATCAGAGGATATTCACGTAATTCTCTGTCATTTGCTCAAAACAGTTTTGTCGGAAAAGCAGAACTGATTATTTTTCAAGCCATTTTGCCCACGGAGCCTTGTTATTTACCCACATTTCCGTTAAGTCGTTTTTGCCCTTTAAAGTGTCCATAGGGAACCAGAAGCCGTTATGTTTAAAACTGTTTAACTGTTTTGTTTCGGCAAGTTTTTCAAGTGGTTTTCTTTCAAAGATAACATCGTTTCTGTCTGCATCAATGTAGTCAAAAACTTCGGGCTCGCATACCATAAAGCCGCCGTTAATCCAGTTTCCGTCGCCCTGCGGTTTTTCTTTAAATTCTTTGATTGCGCCTGTTTCATCAATATCGAGAGCGCCAAATCTTCCCGACGGTTTAACCGCCGTTAAAGTCAGATATTTACCTGATTTTTCGTGACATTCTATTATTTTATTGATATCAACATCGGAAACACCGTCGCCGTAAGTGAGCAAAAATCTTTCTTTTCCTACGTATTCCTGTGCTTTTTTTATTCTTGAACCCGTCATTGTTTTTTCGCCCGTGTAAAGCATGGTAACCTTCCACGGTTCTGTTTGTGTTCTGTGGATTTCGACGGAATTATTGAGCATATCAACCGTAATGTCGGAATATCTTTGGTAATAATTTACAAAATAATCTTTTATAACGTGAGATTTATAGCCCGTCAGAATTATAAAATCGTTGAAGCCGTAATAGGAATAAATTTTCATTATATGCCAGAGAATAGGTTTTCCGCCTATCTGCACCATCGGCTTCGGAATAAGTTGAGTTTCTTCGCTTAAACGTGTGCCGAGTCCGCCTGCTAAAATTAAAACTTTCATCTTTTACGCTCCTTGATTTATAAAGGTATATTAAAATAAAAACAACACTTTTTCCATAAAAATCTGTGTTTGTTTTATTATTATAATAAAGAAAATATCAGTTTTTGGCAAAGGATAGTTTATGAAATTGGCAGTAATAGGAACAGGTTATGTAGGTTTGGTTGCGGGAGCCTGTTTTGCAGACATGGGCAACGAAGTTATATGTGTTGACAACAACGAAGAAAAGATAAAACAACTTGAAAACGGGATAATTCCCATTTACGAACCGGGACTTGAGGAACTTGTAAAATCGAATGTTTCTGAAAAAAGGTTATGTTTTTCGACAGACCTTGCCGATGCCGTCAAAAAATCACAGGTATGTTTCATCGCAGTTGGAACACCGCAGGGTGAGGACGGTTCTGCCGATTTGCAATACGTTTACACTGTTGCAAAATCAATCGCAGATGCAATGAACGAATATAAGGTTATCGTCAATAAGTCCACCGTTCCCGTAGGCACTGCCGAAAAATTAACCGAATTTATAAAACAAAACACATCTTGTGATTTTGATGTTGTTTCAAACCCCGAATTTTTAAAACAGGGTAACGCCGTTGAGGACTTTTTATCGCCTGACAGAGTGGTTATAGGTTCAAATTCCGATAAGGCGACTTTGCTCATGCAGGAAATTTATTCGCCGTTTTTCAGAACAGGCAACAGAATAATCGTAATGGACGTAAAATCCGCAGAAATGACAAAATATGCGTCAAATACTTTCCTTGCAACAAAAATATCTTTTATGAATGAAATCGCATGCCTTTGTGAAAAAGTGGGTGCCGATGCGGAAATGGTTCGTGTCGGAATGTCAACGGATACAAGAATAGGCAACAAGTTTTTGTTTCCCGGTTTAGGTTATGGCGGAAGTTGTTTCCCGAAAGATGTCAGCGCTCTTATCAATATCGGGCATGAAAACGGCTGCGAAATGGATATCATAAAAGCCGTTAATGCAAGAAACAGAGAACAAAGACTCTATTTTGCGGAAAAAGTTCTTGAAAGATTTAACAACGACATAAAGGGTAAAACCTTTGCGGTATGGGGTTTGGCTTTTAAGCCCAAAACAAATGATATGAGAGAAGCGCCTGCGATTACGATTATAAATTATCTGCTTGAAAAAGGCGCCAAAATTCAGGCTTATGACCCCAAAGCCTTTGACAATGCAGTTCTTCATTTCGGTGATAAAATTGTTTATTCAAAATCCGCATACAGTGCGCTTGAAAATGCCGATGCGCTTTTGCTTTTAACGGAATGGAACGAGTTCCGCCGTCCCAATTATGAAAAAATGAAAACCCTTTTAAAAAATCCCGTAATTTTTGACGGCAGAAATCAGTATGATGAAAAACGTTTAAGCGAAAAAGGCTTTGAATACCATTGTATAGGCAAAGGCAATTAGTTTGTTTTGCTCTTATTTTTTTTGTGTTATGATATCTCTTGTTAAATAGTTACAGACTAATAAAGGAATATATAATGCGACCCAAAGTAGAAAAACAATCAACCGTCTGGCAGTCAAATTCAATGGGCATGTTTGACGGTTTGAAACTGAAATTCAATGATTTTGTTATAGATAAAACAATAAATTATCTCGGCGACCATTTCAGCAAGGATATGCTTGTAAACCTTGCAAAACTGTTTGAAAAAATTTCAGGTTCAAAAGGCGGTGTAAATCACGCAAGACGTATGCAATGGCTTTTTAAGTCGGAGCATCCGCACCTTTTCTGGTGGAAAAGAGTTTTGACGGAATTGCACCCGAATTGCAGAAATAAATTTATCAAGAACTTTTTTGTAAACGGTTATTATGGCGACAATCTGAGAAAACGTTCACAGTTTAATGCAAAGAATGGATTTTTTCCGCCGACGGTTCTGCTTGCAAGTATTACAAAAAGATGCAACTTCAACTGCAAGGGCTGTTGGGCCCACGAATACGATGTTACGGAGGATTTATCCAAAGAAAAATGGAGAGAAATCTTTACCGAAGCCCGTGATGAAATGGGTATCCACATGTTTGCAATCGTTGGTGGTGAACCCTTTGCAAGAAAAGAGTTTTTGGAACTTTGCGAGGAATTTAACGACTGTACGTTTATAACCTTTACAAACGGCTCGTTAATTACCGAAGAAACCGTCAAAACTTTGCAGAGAATAGGCAATGTTCAGCCGATGTTCTCACTCGGCGGCTTAAAGGAAAATACCGATGCCGTCAGAGGCGATGGCTGTTTTGATATGGTTATGAACAAAATGGACATGCTCAAAAAGGCAGGCATTTTCTTCGGTGTTTCTATCACCGCAACAAGTAAAAACTGCGATGAAGTTACATCAGACGAATTTATTCAGATGCTTTGTGACAAGGGCAGTTTGTGGACTTGGTTCTTCCACTACGTTCCCGTTGGTGACAGCCCCGATGTCAGCATGACACCGAACGCAGACCAAAGACGTCAGATATTGAAAGCGGTTTATAACGCAAGAAACACTCTGCCGATGATGACTGCGGACTTCTGGGGTGACGGTCCCGAAATGATGGGTTGTATCGCAGGCGGCAGACAGTATATTCACGTTAACCCGAGAGGTGATGTTGAACCCTGTACGTTTGTTCACCTTGCAACTCATAACGTTAAAAACTGCACTCTTACAGAGGCTTTATCATCACCGTTTATGCGTGCAATCCGTGCGGGTATTCCTTACGAGGACGGCAATATGCTCAGACCCTGTATGATTGTTGACAGACCTGATGTTTTGAGAAAATATTATGAAGAATTTAAGCCCTACGAAACTCATAAAGGTGCTGCCGATTATCTGACAAACGAAAATATTAAAGCGGAAATTGATAAGTATTCTGCGGACGTTAAGGAAATTCTCGATAAGGATTGGAGCGAAAACCTCTGGATGACAGTATTCCCTCTTGAAGGCGAATATTACGTTGACAGAGATACCTTCTGTTCTACTGAAAAACCCGAAAGACAATGCACTCATAATTGTTCAACCTGCGGACAATAGTATGAAAAAGAGTCTGTTTTTAATATCAGTTTTTATAATTTATGCAATTATCGTAAATACATATCCCGTTGTTACACAATGGGATATGTCCGTTATTGAGGTATTGCAGAGAAAATTTGAACATATCCCGTCATGGATTCCCGTCCTTATGGACGGAAAATTGTATGCGGCATGTATAGTTTTGCCGTTGCTTGTCGGGATAGTTTTCTTCTTTAAAGAAACTCTGATAATTGATATTATTTTGTTTTCATCATCGCCGCTTGTTGCTTATGTTTTGAATATAATTATCAAAAATCTTGTGCAAAGACCCCGTCCGCCGATTGAACTGCAATTTGCCGTTCAGCCGTCAACGTTCAGTTTTGTTTCGAGTCATACACTTGTTACAACAACACTATGGGGTTTGGTGATTTATTATATCAACAAGTATTGCAAAAACCCGTTTTTGAAATACACTGGCATGGCTTTCGGTGTAATTTGGATACTTTTTGCGGGTTTGAGCAGGATTTTGCTCGGGGTACACAACCCGACTGATGTTTTTGGCGGATATCTTTTAGCCTTTATTATGCTATATATTTATATAAGCATGATAAAAATTATCGGGGGCAAAGGCTGAATGAAAAATGTTCTGGTTGTATCGAACTATAATGCAGGCAGAAAACAGGCTATAATCCACAAAAAAATCTTGCACAAATTTTTGCTGCAAAGATGTCAGAAATTTAAGTTTATAAATATTGATGAATTGGTTTCGATTGATATAACCGAATACGATACTGTCTTTGCAATGGGCGGTGACGGAACCGTCAGCAAAGTGGTAAAGACTCTTATTGAAAAAAATGCAGCCGATAAAACCGTTGCAATAATTCCCTGCGGAACGGCGAATTTGCTTGCCGCAAAACTCGGTTTGTCTTTGAATTTAAAAAAGACTCTGGAGATGTTTGACAAAAATCACATCAAAACGGTTGATGTGATGGAAATTAACGGACTGTATTCGGTTTTGCGCTGCGGCTTGGGCTATGATGCGGAAATTATCGGCAAAACCCCGCAATCTCTGAAAAACAGATTCGGGTATTTTGCTTATTTTATTGCGGGTTTTATTTTTGCTTTCAGGCTGAAACCCAAACAGTACAGTATTACCTATGATGATAAAAATTTGGAAACGGAAGCGGTTTGTCTGATTATCGCAAATGCCGCAAATATGTACCGGAATTTTATTTCGGTCGGCAATAACTCTGAAACGGATGACGGCAAATTTGATGTTTTTGTTTTGAAAGCAAGAAATCCCGTAACTTTTTTTCTGGAATTTTTGAAAATAATCTTCGGTTTCAGGGTTAACAGTTCTTTGGCGGAATATTTTCGGGCTTCCTCGATGCAGATTAAAAATAACTGGTTGTTATGCCACATTGACGGCGAAAAAAGTAAACTGAAAAACGATATTAACATTAAAATTTTACCGAACAGGATAAGAATGTATTCAAAATGATGGAAAATTGCGAAAAATACATTTACGATTCAATGGTGAACGGAAGATTATGCCGTTTTAAAAAAAACAACATTTTTATTTTTGTTCCGCCGATAGCCGCAAACATCTCGGAAGCGGAAAAACAGGATTATTACTTTGCCGTTAAAAAAGCCGCTGAAATCTGGAACGGATATGCGCCCGTCAGATTTGATTTTACCGAAAATCAGGCAAACGCCGATATAGTAATTCTCTGGACTAAGGCGGGCATAAAATTTGAGGGTATGTGCAAATTCAGAAGTATTGTAGCCTCTGAAATCAGAGCGGTTACAATTGAAATAGGACTTCCCAATCCCAATTCGCCCAAAATTATCAATAAGGACACGATATTACATACGGTTTTGCACGAACTCGGTCATTCAATGGGACTCGGGCATGGTGTAAATGAAAACGATTTGATGTTTGTTCCGCATAAAAAAACGCTGTCAGTACCGAGCGAAAACGACATTTTTGTGCTGAATTTTTTGTATTCTCACGAAATCGGAACGCCTTATAATGAGTTATAATAGTTTACTTTGTTCAGAAAAGAAAGACAACAGCCGTCTTTGCGAGGCTTGTTCGAAGCAATCCCGAAAACCGAAAAACAAATTTATAATTCCGAAAGAATACTTTCAATCATTTTTATAATTTTTTCGGTCATTTCCTCGATATATTCGGCGGTGGTCAAACCGTTAATAACAATATCCGCATTTTGCATGGTCGGGCGGATATAAACCTGTGCTGCCGAATTTACGTTTTCAAACTGCAAATCTGCTGCATGCCCGATTTTGCCTCTTGATGCGGCACGTGCATACCAGCGTTCTCTGATTATGCTGAACGGTGTAAAGACATAGATTTTGATATCGTCAACGTCTGCAACAATCGGATTGAGAACGAATAAACCCTCGTTTAAAATTATAAGTGCAGGTTTTTTCTCGTTTTGGTCGGGAACACTTTCGCAGGTTACAAAGTTGTATTGCGGTGTTTTCACGGAACAGCCGTTTTTAAGACTTGTCAGATGAGCCTTCATAAGTTCAAGATTAAGCGCATCGGGGGTGTCAAACGAAAAGCCCGTCATAAACAGATTTTCGTAACTCCCTGCCTTTTTGAGTTCTTCGGAAGAATCAATATAATAGTTATCACAACTTAAAGTTGTAAAAAGGTGTTCTCTTTTTTCTTTTAAAAGGGCTTTTGCCGCATTGTTTACGAGGGTTGATTTGCCCGATGCGGATTCACCCGTAATACCTATAATGTATGATTTTTGCGGGTTTTTAACAATACCCGTTACAAATTTAAGCAGGAATTGTTCGTTTATGGATAAAAACAAAGGCTGCTTCTGTTTTTGGTCTTCGTCCAGAATTTTATTCAAAGATGCAACAATTTTGAAGATTAAAGCAGTTTTATCGGTTTTTTGACGAGTAGTTTGATTGTCTTCCATATACCATTCCATGACTTTATTTTTTTTATCTATATTATCATATATTAAAATCACAAAAAATGGCAGTATTATTTTGAAAATCTATATAAATATTAAGTCCGTTATTTTATTTTTTTCAGGGAAGAAATAAAGTTATTCGTCTGAATATCGCCGTCAACTTTGGTTAAAAAGACCTGCGCTTCGTCCTCGCCGATTTCAAGTTTCGGAAGCATTGCAAGTTCCGCCGCATAATAACTTGCCGTTTCTTTTGTCGCAAAAGGTGTTCTTTTTGATAACGAGGATAAAGAGAAGTTTCTCAAAAAGCCCGTGATGCCGCTGTTTTTATTTGAAAATTTGGTGTAAATTCTCAAAGAAGTATCCATGTTTTCGAGATTAATTTGTCCCGCAATAACAGAACTCAATTGCGGTGAGGACGATTGTATAAACATTTTTTCGATAATGTTGTTCTTGATTTCAAGGTTTCCGCTGATTTGATTAAATGTGCCGTCGGGAATGTTCACCAAATCGACAAGAGTGGACGGACTTATCATAACAATCGGATTTCTGAAAATTGCCGCCATGTTCAGAACATACTGAACAAGTCCGAGTTTTGTAATTGAGCCGTCTTTTACCGAAAATTTTATTTTTCCGTTTAATTTTGCACTGCTGTCCGTGCTGAATATCATCAGGGCGCTTGCTTTTCCCGTGATTTCTTTATCCAGATTAAGTATAGATGCGGCAATTACGTTTGTATCAACGTTTCTTGTGCCGAGTGCTACCGAATAAATTTCTTTCAGAAGGTCGCATTTGACTTTTAAAGAGGAAATTCCCTCGGCAAAGTCAAAACGGTTTGAATTTATAGTCAAAAGCCCGTTTTTTGTCAGATTTAATTTTGCGTTAAGGTTGGAAAAATTGATGAGTTTGTAATTTCCCTTTTTAACATTGAAAATACAGTCTTTGATGACAAGTAAATTCGGCTGAAAGGCAATCTGTTCAACATTTTCGTTTTCTGTTTTCTTTTCCTCAAAGTCAAAGTATTCCGTTGAAACATTGCTCTTCGGTATTTCAAGGTTGACATTGCTCGGGCGGGGTCTTCTTGGAGCGTTTGCCTGTCTTGGCGCAAAAGTCTGCATAACTTTTTCGACATCGATTTCATCAACCGTAATGTTCGTATTATCGATGATTATAGGAAAAACAAGATTGTTTACTATGTTTCCGTTAAATTTGTATTTTGTCCGTCTGATTGTTCCGTCCGAGGTAACGTTGATATACTTGTCATTTGCGGAAATAACGGCATTTTTAATCAAAAATCTCTGACCCGAAACGAAAACGCCTTTCATGACCATTTTGCCGTCAATCTTCGGTGTTTTTGAGTTGATAAACCGCAAAGCACCCTCAAAAGTTCCCCGTCTTAAAATTTTCTGACCGACAAGAACGTTGAAAAATTCGCTCGGCAAAGGTTCCGGAACGTTAAATTCCAGTTCCTTCAAATAACCCGTGTAAGCGTTTAAAGCACCGCTTATGGTAACTATGGGTTTTGTTTTTCCTCTTGTTTTACGTGAGATTTCTTCCGAAATATAGTAATTTATATGGTCTATGTTTAAGTCCTGTCCGACTATGTTTAAATCTATCCCGACAGCCCTGTCGTATTTATCCGAACTTATGCTTGCGCCTTCAAACAAAATGTTGCTGCCTTTGGGTATTTTGCCGAGACCTTTGATTTCAACCTGCCCTGTTGAATCGCAGTTAACTTTAAAGGCAAATTTTGATTCATTGACGAGGCTGATATTTGTTCCCGCAATTTTGGAGATATATTTTGTAAGTTCGTCAAAAGCCCTGCCCATAATGGAAAGAGAGGTTTTTGCCGTGTTTGTGTAATCGTCAACTTCACCCTTCATTGCAACTTTTTGGATTGCCGATTTTCCGTAGTAGCCTTTAAAATCCTCTATTTTTATTTTTGTCGGTGTTATTTTTATATATCCGTTTGTAATAGTCAGCGGTATATTCGCAAGCGGCGTAAGGGCGGCTTTAACGGTGTTGACCTTGATATACCCTCTTACATTATCGTTGTCGATATCCAGATTGAATTTAAAATCGCCCGTTGTGTTTGCAAAACAACTCATTATATCTCTGCCGTTCGGTATGACAAGATTTGTATTTAAAAGTTGTTCTATGTTTTTAAGTTCAAATTTGTCTGAATAGACATTTGCGGTATATTTTCCGTCAGGGTCGATTTTTGCCGTTAAATTAATCTCCGATTTATTGACTTTAAATTTGAAATCATCTATAAAAAGTTGATTGTCTTTTATATAAACATTGTCTTTGTCGGCTAAAAGAACTCTTAATCTTTCGTTGTTGTAGTCAGTATCAGCAAGTATTTTGAAATGTAAAAAACTTTTTTCGTCTTTTTGGGGCAGAAGATTTATGTCTTTTGCCAAAAGTTTTACCATAACGCCTTTCGGACTGCCGTAAATAATTGCACATTTTTTTATGTAAAGCCATGAATTTAGTGGGTCAAATGTAAAATCACTGTCGGCGTTTGTGTTTTCCTGCTCTTTTGTCTTTAAATCTTTAAGTTTGTTTATGTCAATGTAAATTTCATCGGCACCGAGTCTGTTAAGAATGATTTTTTTTGAAAATATTTTTGACAAATCGATTTCGCTGTCGATATTTTGCAGGTTTAAAAGAGTTTCCCCGTCTTTTAAAAGAACGATATTTTCGCTGGTAAACTGAACTTTCGGTTTTAAAGAGGTTTTTAAAACGGGTTTGTTGATTATTATTTCGGCATTGCAGGACTCTTTTACAAGATTGTGTATTTTTTCCGTAACAAGAGGATTTGAAACAATTTTCGGTAAGGCATAAATGTAAAGAAAAAGACAAAAAAGGATTAAAACTATCGGTGTTATTAATATTGTGCTTATTATTATTTTTGCTTTTTTGCTCATCTGATTTTTCCCGAAAAGGCTTTTTATGGTATTATACCGATATGAAAAAACTGATATCGTTTTTATTATTATTTATCATATCTCAAAATGCTTCTTTTTGCGAAACCTTTACAACCGATAATCTTCAGACTTATTCAACAAACAACAAATATTACGGTTTAAAGGATAAAGACGAAAACGTTATTGTAAAGGAGCAGTACAAAAAATTAATCAGGCTCGGTAAAAACGGCTGGATTGTGCAGACCAAAAGAAACAAATTCGGTCTTATCGACTGTGAGGGCAATATTTTGGTAAAGCCGAAATATACACGTGTTGAAAGATATTTTAACAGGTTTGTAAAATTCGGAAACGATATTGATTACGGGCTTTATGACGAAAACGGAAAAACGATTATTCCTCCTGAATATTCTGAAATTATGCCTCTTTTTAACAAAAAGTTTTTAACCGCTAAAGGTTTTAAATACGGCATATATTCGGACAGCGGTGAAAAACTTTTGGATAACGTTTGCGACTATATTTACATGCCGAACCCCAAGCAGATTTGCATTAAGTATGAAAATCAGGTTTATACCCTTGATGACGACAAAAATAATGACAATATAAGATTTTTACAAAGGGAACAAGATTTAAAAACTTTAAGACCCGCAAAAGCCGTTCCCGTTCTGGTGAAAACAGGGGCGGGAGCGGGATATTCCGTAGTTTCCGCAACGGATTATACAATAAAAATCTTTTCATCAATTTCAAATTCTTATGAAGAAACAATTGATGAATTAATGTTTTCTCAGGGAATGGATACGGTTTCTTCGATTTTTAATTTCAGTTGGCTTCCTAAATTCCCCGTTGTTTATTTTAAAAATTACATGAACAATCTTTTTAATCCGTCAAACAGTATGTTTTCTGATGTAAAAGCCGAATTAAAAGAACAGATAAAATAAAAAATATTTTTGTAAAGTTTTGTAAATTTTTGTTTTATAAAAAACGCCAAAAATTAAAGAAATTCATGTAAAAGCCGATTACATGCATGTAAGTGTAAGGAAAATGTAAGTATGACTTTCTTCAAAAATACAATTAAAAACGGTACGGTTGGTCAACTTTCTGCGTTGGAAAAACTCGGAAAGGCTAACGTTAACGTTTCCGGTTTCGGTTCAGCCGAAAAAGCAAGTATTTTTGAAGGTAATTTCAAAAATTTCAAAGGTACTGACTTATCAAACGTCTTCAATGAAAAAGAACTTAAAGCATTATTTACAATCCTTGATGCTGACGGTGACGGAAAACTTAATGAAACCGAAGTTGCAAAAATGGCAGTCGCAGGCGGTGCAAAAGGCGCAGGAAAAGTTGATAAAAACGATTTGACAGCATTAATGAAAGATGCTAAAAATTATGCTGCATCAAATAATAAGCCCGTTGAAGAAAAGAAATCAGTTAAAAAACTTAAAAATGGCGGCAAAATTGTTACTGTTACAAAACCTGACGGTTCTAAAGTTGTCAGCAGATACAATGCAGCAGGCAAGAAAACTTCCCGTGTTAAAACTGATGCAAACGGAGATAAAACGACTACAAAATATGAATATATCAAGGGACACCTTGTAAATTCAACTTCAAAGACAACTCGTGTTGTTAACGGTAAAAAAGTTACTGTTTCAACCGAAGAAACAAGATATAACGAAAAGGGTAAAAAAGATAAATCCGTTAAGAAAGATGCAAGCGGAAATATTCTTTCAACAACTGATTACAAATATAACAAAAACGGAAAATTAATCGGCGCAACAGAATTAAATGCTGACGGTTCAAAGGCTGTTGTTGAATACGACCCCGCAACAGGCAAGAGAAAAAGCAAAGTTACGACAAGTGCTGACGGACAAACAAAATCAAGAATTGATTATGATTCCAAAACAGGACTTAAAAAATCAAAATCAGTTGAAAAATATGATGAAAACGGTAATTTAGCTTCTGTTTGCGATTATACATACAGACCTAACGGCAAATATGCAACAAGAGTTGAATATGACGCTAATAAGAACATTGTTTCAAAAAGTTCTTATGATTACAAAAAAGACGGTTCAATGGTAAGAACAGACAGAGATGCTGACGGTAAGAAAATCGGTTCTATGGAATTTACGTATGACAAATACGGCCGCCGTACAGGCTCTGTAACAAAAGATGCTGACGGAAACGTTACCGCAGAATCTTCAAGAAAATATTATACTTCAGGTGTACTTAAAGAAGAAACTTCAGTTAAGTACAATGAAGACGGAACAAATACAAAAGCCGTTAAACATTACAATAACGACGGTAAATTGACTTCACTCGACAAAACCGATAAAACAGGTGAAACAAAAACACAAACTTATCAGGTAAACGAAACAAAATTAAAAGATTTACCGAAACTTGACAGAAAAGCACTTGAAAAGAAATATACTGATTCTGCCGAAGAAATGGGCAAGAAAATGTATAATTGGGCTAAACAGTTCCTCGGCTATAACGAAGCCAACGGTAAATACAAGAAATTTACAAACGGCGGAGCGTTTGCTTGGTGTGCTGCATTTGCTTCATACTGTGTTAAAAACTTTGCTAAAGAAAACGGTTATGATGTTAAAAGCGGCTTTGGCTCTTATTCTGTCAGCGGACTCAGAGAATGGGCTCAAAACAAAGGTATTTTCAAAAATACAAAAAATATGTCAAATGCTCAAAAACTTGAATTTGCAAGAAATGAACTTCACGCAGGTGATGTCATTATCTGGAAAGAAAACGGCAGATCTCACACAGGTATTGTTACAGGCGTAAAACCTGACGGTACATATACTACTATCGAAGGTAATTCAAGCGATGCAGTTAAAGAAAGATCCTATAACATTTTATCTGACAAAACATTAACCGGCTTCATTCCTTTGTCAAAGATTTATAAAGGTTAATCGAATAATTAGATTTTAAAACAAAAGGCATGCTCATAAAACAGCATGCTTTTTTGTTTTGGAAACGTGATTGCCATTTTGGGCAAAGCAATCATTTTGCCCGCAAAGACAGAACTTTACGTCATTGCGAGAAAATCTTTGATTTTCGCGGCAATCCCGTTCGGTTTCCGGGATTGCTTTTTGTTTTGGAAACTGATTTATTGAGCAAAAAATAAAACCTGTTTTATTAAATACTTTGATAAATCGTGTCTTAATGCTAAAATTATCTTGTACTTAATTATAAAATATACGATTTAGCAAGAGGATTTTATTGTGGAAGAAGAAAAATATTTTCCGAAAGAAATTGAAGAAAAACGACGCAAATTATGGGAAGAAAAGAAGGTAAACAAGGTAGAAATTGACAGAACAAAACCGAAGTATTACGTACTTTCAATGCTTCCTTATCCGTCCGGAAAACTGCATATGGGACATGTCAGAAACTATACGATTTCAGATGTAATAGCCCGTTTTAAAAGAATGAACGGCTACAACGTTCTTCATCCGATGGGCTGGGACAGTTTCGGGCTTCCTGCCGAAAATGCCGCAATACAGCACGGCGCAGACCCTGAAACATGGACATTGGACAACATTAAATATATGAAACTCCAACTTCAAAAACTCGGTATTATGGTTGATTGGGACAGAGAAATTGCAAGTTGTCTGCCCGATTATTACAAATGGACACAGTGGTTTTTCCTGCAATTCTTCAAAAAAGGCTTGGCTTACAAAAAAGAAGCCGCAGTAAACTGGTGTCCGAAATGTGCCACCGTTCTTGCAAACGAGCAGGTTATAGACGGCAAATGCTGGCGTTGTGACAGCATAGCCGAAAAGAAATATCTTTCACAATGGTTCTTAAAAATCACCGATTATGCAGACAGACTTTTGCAGGATTTAGACAAACTCACGGGCTGGCCCGACAGAGTAAAACTTATGCAAAAGAATTGGATTGGCAAATCTCACGGTGCGATTTTGAAATTCAAGGTTAAGGAAATTGACGGGCTTGAAATTCCCGTTTATACGACAAGACCCGATACCGTTTTCGGTATTACTTACCTCGTTGTTGCACCCGAATATAAAGACATCGACAAGTTAACCACTCCCGAAAACAAGGAAGCGGTTCAAAAATACCGTGAAAACGCATCAAGAATGACGGAAATCGAACGTCTTTCAACGGAAAGAGTTAAAACGGGTGTTCCTCTCGGCACACACATAATCAATCCTTTTAACAACGAAGAAAGTGAAATCTGGGTTGCGGATTATGCCCTTGTTGATTACGGAACAGGCGCCGTTATGGCGGTTCCCGCTCACGATGAAAGAGATTTTGCGTTTGCCAAAAAGTATGACCGCAAGATAAAAAGAGTAATCGATAATCCCGAAAACCCCGATGCACCTCTTGATGAGGCTTATGTAGAACCCGGTGTTCTTGTTAATTCGGGTGAATTTACGGGAATGAAGAACGAAGATGCGAAAAAAGCCATAACCGAATATGCCGAAAAGAACGGTTTTGGAAAGGCTAAAACGCAATTCAGACTTCGTGATTGGCTTATTTCAAGACAGAGATACTGGGGCGCACCTATCCCCGTTATCAACTGTCCTAAATGCGGTATTGTTCCCGTTCCCGAAGAAGATTTACCCGTTCTTCTTCCGAAAGATGTTGACTTCTCCGTAAAAGGAAAATCACCGCTTTCGACTTCACCGACTTTTGTAAAAACAAAATGTCCCGTCTGCGGTGCAGATGCTGAACGTGAAACAGATACAATGGATACCTTTATGTGTTCAAACTGGTACTATTACAGATATCTTGATGCACATAACGACAAAGAAGCATTTTCAAAAGAGGCTACGGATTACTGGTCGCCTGTTGACCAGTATGTAGGCGGCATTGAGCATGCCATTTTGCATCTGTTGTATGCAAGATTTTTTACAAAAGCAATTCACGACCTCGGCATTACGGGTGTTGATGAACCGTTTAAAAACCTTTTGACACAGGGCATGGTCTTAAAGGACGGCTCAAAAATGTCAAAATCAAAGGGCAACACGGTTGACCCCGATGAAATTTACGAAAATTACGGGGCAGACACCGCAAGATTGTTTATTCTCTCCGATTCACCTCCGGGACGTGATTTTGATTGGACGGACGCAGGTGTTGAGGGCTGTTACAAGTTCGTCAACAGACTTTGGAGATTGTTTGTTCAGAATAAAGAAAACGTTATTGCTGACTACAAACTTCCCGATATTAAAGAACTTTCACCCGAAAACAACAATCTTGTAAGACAAACGCATATCGCCGTAAAGAGCATTACTCAGGATATCAATGCGGAATTTCAGTTCAACACGGTAATTTCAAGATACCGTGAATTTACAAACACGATTTACGATTATCTTGCAAAGAAAAACACACTTAACGAACAGGATAAAAACGTATTGAGTTTTGCTTTATTCACGCTGTTACAACTGGTTGCTCCCGTTGTTCCGTATATGAGCGAGGAAATTGGAGAAATTCTCGGTCTTAAAGAGTCCGTTCATGCGGGAACTTGGCCGAAATACGACGATAATCTTGCAAAAATGAGTTCAATCACGGTTGTTGCTCAAATTAACGGCAAAATTAAAGACAAAATTGAGGTTGATGCGGAAATATCAAAAGAAGAACTTGAAAAAACCGCATTAAACAGCGAAAAAATAAAGGCGCAACTTGAAGGTAAACAGGTGGTAAAGGTTATCACCGTTCCCGGAAAACTCGTCAACATTGTTGTAAAATAATAATTTTAAGGCAGTTCTGACTCAGAACTGCCTTTTTATAAGGATTTTTTAATGAGATACAAATGCTGTAAATATCTTCATAACGGTATGTGTTTTATGTTAAACAGGATAAAAACCTGTAATGATTTGCATTATGGGGTAGTTTTGTTTGACACGGAAACAGACGGTAACGTTATTGATATTAATAAGGTTTTTGAAAAGCGCCGAGAACTTGTCGAAAACTGCAAGAAAGGCATTTATTTTGAACCCTGTGTCAACTGCGATAAATTTGTCGAGGACGATTGGGACGACAATATAAACATTGTTTATTTGAGTATTTTCCACTGGCTGCACTGCAACTGTGCGTGTGTTTATTGTTTTCAGGCAAATGAAAGAGAAGCAATCGGCGGTTACAGCGACAATGTTGAAAAATCACAGTATTATGATGCCTATCCCGTTTTAAAATACCTTTATGACAACAATATGATGGAAAAGGGTAAGTTACGGGTGGAATTTGGCGGAGGCGAACCCGCTATTCTTAAAGAATTACCCGATTTGATTTCTCTGATTAACAAAAACGGCTTTGAATACTGCCTTATAATGTCCTCGGGTATAAGGTATTCCGAAGATATAGAAAAACTTTTACAAAACCCGAATACGCAGTTTACCGTTACTATTGCGGCGGGAAGCCGTGAAATCTACAAAAAAATCAAACAGAGAGATAAATTCTTTGAAGTTAAAAACAATTTAAAACGTTATATCGAAAATTCTTCAAACCCCGATAACATTTGGGTAAGATATCTGATTTACGAGGGAATAAACGATACGGAAAAGGATATCAAAGACTGGCTTGATATGTGCGTGGAAATCAATGCAAAATCGGTTGAAATGACTTTTGAATTTTGTCAGTCCTTCAATGAGAAAAAAGGTCAGCCTTATCCGTCACGTCTGAAAGAACTTATTGATTATTATCTTGAGGAGGGCAAAAAGACCAATTTGCACTGTCTTGTAGATATGACAACACAAGGTATCATAGCACGTGGATATTATTAAAAAGATTAAAAACTTTTATAAAAGCCCAGAAGAAATACCTGTTACTGACAGTAAGGACAAAATTGACCGAAAATACAAAAAATGCAGGCTTGATGTTTTCGCCTCTTGTTTTTTGGGTTATACGATATTTTTTCATCTGACGAGAAAGAATTATGCGGTTGCAATGCCGTCTATTGTTGATGATTTGCACTTTACGAATGTTCAACTCGGATTTATAAGCAGTATAATGTATTTTGCTTTTGCCGCAGGAAAATTTGTAAACGGAATGATTGCGGACAGGTCGGATTCAAAAAAACTTATGCCGACAGCGCTTTTTATGTCGTCGCTTGCAAACATGCTGTTTGCCTTATCTCCTGTTTTTTTATCACCCGAAATTAATCTTAAGGCATGCCCGATTTTATTGATTGTTATGGCTTTCTTTTGGGGTGTTAACGGTTGGTTTCAATCGATGGGTTTTCCCGTTGTTGCAAAATCGCTGACGTATTGGTGGGCAAAGAGAGAAAGAGGAACTGTCTGGTCGATATGGACGTCCTCTCATCAACTCGGAACCTGTGTTGCGTTTATAATTGCGGGTTTTCTGGTGTCAAAATACGGCTGGCAATCCGCTTTTATTATCCCCGCCCTGCTTAATTTGTTCGTTTGTATCGGTTTATATCGGCATTTATACGATAAACCTGCCGTGGTGGGACTTCCCGAGGTTGAGGAATACATAAACGGCGAGCCTTTGCAGGAAGAAAAAGACGACATCGGGCTGTCTTATTATGAGATTTTAAAAAAATACGTTTTTTCAAACAAAACTCTCTGGCTATTGGCTTTGTCGTTTATGTTCTTAAACATCAGCAGATTTGGCACAGAGGACTGGCTGATAAAATATTTTCACGATACACAGGGATATCAGATAATTTTTGCAAGCGGAATTTTGGTTAATCTGCCTCTTTTTGGTGCAATAGGAACTCTTTTTGCGGGTATTTTTTCGGATAAAGTCAGCAAAGGCAGAAGATTGCCGATAACGTTTGTTTTTATTCTCGGATTAATATTTTCGGTTTATCTCATTGAATATTCTCATAACGGGGTTATACAACTTTTGGGTGTATGCGGGGCGGGCTTTTTTGCGGCAGGACCGTGTATGTTTTTAAGCGGAATTTGTGCGGTTGAAACGACATCAAAAAAAGTTGCCGCAGCCGCAACGGGTTTTTGCGGAATTTTTGGTTACATCGGCGCTATGGCATCGGGTGCGGGTACGGGTTATTTTGTTGACAACTTCGGCTGGAATAGTGCTATAAACTTTTGGATAGTGACGATTTTGGCTGCTTTTGTAATTTTAATCCCTCTGATAAAACAGAAAGATATATAAGATAAGCCTTGTGCGTGGTATAATTTTCTTATTTAGGGTTCTCTTGTGAAAGAATATTTTGAAATAATAAAAATAATATCTGATGAATTAGCACTCGTTGACAACGGATTAAAGCGGATTATTAATTCGTTTCAGGGCGATTTTGTTTTGAATTTTTCCGATTTTGTGCTTGAAAACTCGAAAAAAATACGTTCTGTTACAACGATTTTGTTTTTAAAATCAGCCTTTGGAAAAGTTACGGACAGGCAGATAAAAATTTGCGCCCTGACGGAATTACTGCATAATGCATCTTTAATTCATGATGATGTTGTTGATAATTCCGATACAAGACGGGGAAAGCCGTCGTTTAAAAGTCTTTACGGCAGCAAAAAAGCGGTTTTGACGGGTGATTTTTTGCTTTCTCTCTGCCTTAAAGAGTTAGCCGATATGAACAATACCGAAATTGTACAAATTTTTGCAAATTCGATGGCAAATATCTGTAACGGCGAACTTTTTCAACTCGAAAATCTTGGAAAAATTCCCTCTCTTGAAGATTATCTTTTAAAATCCGAACAAAAAACCGCCGAACTTTTTAAAACGGCATTAATTTGTTCACTTATTTGCGAAAATCAGTCAGATTATGCGGAAAAGGCGGCAGTTTTTGCAACGAACTTCGGTATTGCCTTTCAGATTTATAATGACTTGCAAAATGTTCTCGGCAAAAAAGAAAACAGCGACCTTGAAAACGGTATCTACACCGCACCCGTGATATTTTCGCAAAACCCCTCAAATGCGCTTGACGGTATTGAAAAAACCACGTGTTTATTGAATAATTATGTAAGTAAGGCAAAAAATGCCGTTTCCGATTTTAAAAACTCGGACTTCAAAGATTCATTATTAAACCTGCTGGAGTTGTACGGATATGAGTAAATTTATCGGGGAAATGACTTATGACGAGTTTATTGATGCCCTAAAAATTATATTAAAGACCGATGAGGAAGAAAAAAGTTTTAAAGACAAATGCAGAGAATCCATAAACGAAATTATAGATTTTGTTAAGTATTTTGTGCTTTTTCAGTTTGTCAAAGATATCTTTGATTTAGTTAAATATATAGTTACTTTTACTTTTCTGAAAGATATTATTGATTTTATAAAAAAGACGGTTAATTTTTTGATATACCTTTGTTCGCCTGATTTTGCCCGTGATTTTAAACAAAAAAAAGACGAATTTTTTTGTCCGCTGACAAAAGAAGTTTTTATCCGCAGGGGCAAAAAGGTTAAAGCCTTTTGGGGTGAAGTCGTTGATACGGTGATTTTCGTTATCATTATGGTGATAATGATTAGATATTTTATCGGGGAAATCCGCTGGATTCCGTCACTTTCAATGTATCCGACACTGGATATAAAGGACAGAATTTTTGTTGAAAGATATTCAAGATTTTATGATAATCCGAAACGAGGGGATATAATGATTTTTTATCCGCCCTCGACAAAATTATCTAATGATGCATGGTCGATGTTTAAAAGGCTGACAGGCTTTTGGTGTACGGACGATGCGTACGTAAAACGTTTAATCGGACTTCCCGGGGATAAATACGAGATAAAACCCGATGATGAGGGCAATTACCATGTTTACATCAACGACAAAATACTTGAAGAAGATTACGTTAAGAGCGATTATTCGGAATGTACCTTTGAAATGAACTGCGGCCCTGCAATTATTCCCGAAAATCAGTATTTAATGCTCGGTGATAACAGAGGTAACTCACAGGACGGCAGATATTGGGGGCTTTTACCCAAAGAGCGCTTTATCGGCAGAGCCACTTTCCGTTTCTGGCCGCTCGGCAGAATGACGAGATTTAAACACGTTGATTATGATGTTCCAAAGCAATCGGAAGATAATCAGATATAAAAAAGGGATTACTGTTGTAACCCCTTTTCAAAACGAACGGAGAAATTTGTTCTTAAAATTTAGGATAATTTTCAAGCACGTACTGGATATCTTTATCCCCTCTGCCTGAAAGGTTGACAAGTATCTTTTTGCCTTTGTTTTCTTTTGCAAGTTTTATACCGTAAGCAACGGCATGTGAACTTTCAAGAGCAGGTATAATGCCTTCGGTTTCCGATAAATCGTAAAAGGCATTAACGGCTTCTTCGTCGCTGATTACATCATATTTTACTCTGCCGATATCGTTAAGATAACAATGTTTCGGGCCGACTCCGGGGTAATCGAGTCCGCTTGCGATAGAATAAGCATTTGCGGCATTTCCCTGTTCGTCCTGTAAAACTCTGCATTTAAAACCGTGAATAATACCGTCTTTGCCGTAAGTCATGCTTGCTGCGTTCTGACCGAGGTTTGTACCTTTTCCAAGCGGTTCAACCCCGAAAATCTGAACTTCGGTGTCTTCCAAAAATCCGCTGAAAAGACCTATTGCGTTTGAGCCGCCGCCGACACATGCCGCAACGTAATCGGGTAATCTTCCCGTTTGCTCCATAAACTGTGCTCTTGCCTCTCTGCCGATTACCGACTGAAAATGCTCAATAATCATCGGGAACGGGTGAGGGCCTACCGCCGAGCCTATCGCATACATCGCCGTTTCGTATTCCTTTGAATAAGCGATAAAGGCTTCATCAACCGCTTCTTTAAGCGTTCTTGTACCGCTTTTGACGGATACAATGTTTGCACCCAAAATTTTCATTCTGAAAACATTCGGTTTTTCCTTTTCAATATCCACTTCGCCCATGTAAATATCACATTCAAGTCCCATAAGTGCCGCCGCTGTTGCGATTGCAACACCGTGTTGACCTGCGCCCGTTTCGGCAATGAGTTTCTTTTTGCCCATTTTCTTTGCGAGTAAGGCTTCACCGAGCGAATGATTGATTTTGTGTGCTCCCGTGTGGTTTAAATCTTCTCTTTTTAAGTAAATTTCACTTCCGTATTTTGCGGATAAATTTCTCGCAAAATATACAGGGGACGGTCTGCCTGCGTAATTTTTAAGCAAATAATCAAGTTCTTCGTTAAATTCGGCATCGTCTTTGTATTTTAAAAACTCTTCATATATATGTTCAAATTCCTGTTTTAATCCTTCGGGCAGGAACTGTCCGCCGTAATTTCCGAAAAAGCCGTCTTTTGTCGGTGCTATGTTGTATTTTTTATTTAACGTTTCCATTTCTTTTCTCCTTTATCAAGTATTTTCCTACAACCGATTTTGAATTTTTTAAAATCTTTGACCCTCTTGTAACTTTGCATAAACTGACTTTCAGTTCCTGTGCAATTTCTCGCTGGGTTCTGCCTTCAAGAAGCATGTTCAAAATCCGCCATCGTTTAGATAAAGTTTCCAGTTCGGACTTGGTTAAAATTTCAATCATGAAATTCACCACTTCATCTTTTGTGTTGAGGTTTCTGACAAAGTTTGTCAATTCGTATATTTCGTCGTTTTTGTTTCTATTCATAGAAACATTATAGAACTATAAAAATATTTGTCAAGCACCGAAATAACAAAAAAATGATAAATTTCAGGGTGCTTCAAAAGCAAAAAAAAATTAACCTTTTAATTAAAGGTTAATTAAAATAAACTCACTGGGCAATCGCCCCACACTCTTATATCGTCTTACGTTAAAAATCTTTTTTCTGTTTAAGCCGCCTGTTCGTTATTTTCTAAATGATTGTACAATGCGTCAACAATTTGACCGTCTAATTTACCTTCTTCAACGAAAGCCTTCATGATAGTAAAAGCATCGTCATTTGACATTTTTGCTTTATAAGGTCTTTCTTCGGTTAAAGCGGAATATACGTCAGCAACCGAAACGATTTTTGATAATACGTCGTTTGTCATAGATGCAGATCTGTGGTGGTTTCTTACGATAGCCAACGCTCTTGAATCCATGCCTGTGGTCTTGAGAAGTTCATAACCGATTTGGCTGTGTGTATCAACGATACTTCTTTCAGAAGCGGATAATTTACCGTGTTTGTTTAAAACTTCTTCCGGAATCATAATTTTTCCGAAATCGTGGAAGATAGAACCTAAAGCAACAATTTGTTTATCCTCGGTGGACAAATTCATTTCATCCGCAAGTGCAACTGCAACATCAACAGTTGTTTTGACATGAGAATTTTTTATGTTCTTCAGGTTGTCTATGCAAGCCTTAGGCTGAACACCCTTTTCTGCAAGTATCTGATTTACAATCGGAGCTTTTTCAAGCATTTTGTTAACTGCATCTTCCGACATGTATTTTTCGAGTAAGGCATTAGGATTATATTTTGCCAAGAATTTTTCATAAACGGATTCAATCGGGTTCTTTTTAACCAGATTGCTTGTCAGACTGTACAAGTCTTCCTGTACTCTCGGTGCAGCATACGTTCCGAAACCGTAACGTAATTTAGCCGCCTGAGCGGAAGCCGTTTCATTGATATTATTCAATTTTTGTACATCTTGTACTTTCAATGTGTTTATTTCCTAATATCTCTGCTATCTCGGTCAAAATATATCCATTTTGCCTACAAGATAATAAAGTAATTTTTGCTGAAATAATTGCCCCGCATGGTTTTCGCATGTTTTAAATCGTTACAAAAATTTACAATTAATTTTATAACATAATTAAGTTTTATTATTTTTCTGACAAAAAAAGTAATTCATAATAAAATTTATATATATATCTATTGGGAGATTGAAAGTGAAAGTTTTAATCGTTCAGATGCAATCGGTTTTAGGTGACAAAGAGGCAAATTTCGCTAAAGTTTCAAAACTTTTAGAGGGAAAAGAATCTTACAATCCCGATTTGATAATTTTACCCGAATTGTTTGCAACGGGCTGGTTTTGCGACATATATGCACAGGTTGCTGAAAGTTTTGAAAATTCAAAAATCATTAAATTTTTATCCGATATTGCAAAAAGATTTAATTCAAATGTTATTGGCGGCTCTTTTGCAAGACGTGATGAAAACGGTGAAATTAAAAATACATGCCCCGTTTTTGACAGAAAAGGTGAATTGATTGCGCATTATGACAAAATGCACTTATATTCTTACCTCGGCGATACGGAAAATCTTAATTCCGTCAGAGGCGAAAAACCTGTTATGGTTCAAACCGATGTCAGTAAAATAGGGCTTACGATTTGTTACGATATAAGATTTCCCGAAATTTACAGATGTTATGCCTACGGCGGAGCCGATTTACTTGTCAACGTAGCGGCATGGCCCAAAAGCAGAAAACTGCATTGGCAAACTCTTTCAACCGCAAGAGCAATCGAAAATCAGTCTTTTATGATTGCTGTTTCTCAGACGGGTGAAATTCAAAACGGTATTTACAATCTTGGTCATTCCGTTGTTTTATCACCGCTCGGCGAAACTATCGCTTCTCTGAAAGAAGAAGAAGATGTTTTGTTTGCGGAAATAGATTTTTCCGAAATGAAAAATCTCAGAGAAAAGGTTAAAACACTTTCTGACAGACATGAAAAATATTCCTTGGAGGTTTAATGAAAAATATTTTTAAAATTTTTATAGCGTTATTATTTTTATCGGGCATGGCGCAAACTGTTTTTGCAAACGGTGTAAATACTCTTATCAAAGAGTCAAAACTTGATACAACCTCAACGATAGCCGTTTCCGTAAAAGATGCGGAGTCGGGAAAAGTTGTTTATCAGTACAATGAGAAGAAATTACTTCACCCCGCCTCAACACAAAAAGTTTTCACGGTTTTCCCCGCACTTGACGTGTTGGGCGAAGACTATTTGTTCAGAACGGAATTTTACGTTTATGACGGCAATCTGATTGTAAAATTGGGTGCTGACCCGTTACTTACATCGTTAGACTTGAAGGAAGCCGCTAAAGCCATAAAGGCTCTCGGTTATAACCATTTCAAAAACGTTTATTTTGATGATTCCGTTATGGATAATGTTGAATGGGGTGTCGGCTGGATGTGGGACGACGGCACAAACAAATTAATGCCAAAATTCAGCGCCTACAATCTTGACGGTAATCTTGTAAACATTTCTGTTTCAAAAAACGAAAACGGCGCACCTGTCGTTAAATCGCCGACAGAATACTCTTTACCCGTTTTAAATGCGGTTAAAGTCGGAAAATCAAACGACTTGTATGCAATCAGACATGACTGGATTTCTCCCGATATTATCTGCATAAACGGCACAATGTCCGCAAATACAAACGTTGCGGTTCCCGTAAATAATATGAAAAGATATTTTCAGAAAAGATTGTTTGATTATTTAAGCCGTTCCAACATTAAAATCGACAATAAATCTGCTCTTAACGCACAGGTTCCCGCAGGAGCAAAGAAAGTCAACGAAATTGCTCACTTTTCTTCTGTTGTTATTGAAAAAATATTAAAAGACAGTGATAATTACTGCGCAGAAACTTATGCAAAAATTGCAGGCGGTGTTCAGGCAAATTCTCAGGCAAATCTTGCTAATCAGGTTAACGTTTTCTATGATTACTGGCAGAAAAACGGACTTGATACTTCTGAAATTGTTATCGCAGATGCTAGCGGTGTCAGCAGAAATAATCTTTTGAACGTTGATTTTATGACAAACGCATTAAATAAACTGTATGCCGAAAAAGGTGCGGACAAAATGAAATCAATCCTTGCACAACCCGGTGAAGGCACTCTGTCTAACAGAATGTTAAACCACAGAGGAAAGGTTTTCTTAAAAACGGGAACGTTATCCAGTGTCAGCGGTCTTACGGGTTATGTTATTGCGGATAACGGAAAAGTTTATTCCGTCGCAATTTTAATCCAAAACTTTGTTTTCCCCTCATCGCAGGTAAAAATGTTTGAAAACCGGTTAATTGAGGAAATTGAAAAATTGTAGTCATCAGGCTGATTTAAAAGGCAATGAAAAATTGTTAAATATCGTATAATCTCCTTTATGTATAACGTAAAGGAGATTTTTTATGACCGAATTGAATGAATTATACAGATGTAAAATTTGCGGAAATATTGTAGAGGTTGTCGGTAGCGGCTTTGGCGAACTTGTTTGCTGCGGAAAGCCAATGGAAAAAATTGAAGCGGCAAAAGAAGAAACCATGTACGAAAAACACCTGCCTGTTCTTGTTAAAACCGAAAATGACAAATATTTAATTCGTGTAGGTTCAGTTGAACACCCGATGACAGAAGAACATTATATTATGTTTATAGAGGCAGTTTCAAAAGACGGAAAGTATCTTAAACGGGTCTTTTTAAACCCGAAAGAAAAACCTGAATTAGATTTAGAATGTGTGTGCAGACATTTTAAGGCAAGAGAATTTTGCAATATCCACGGGCTTTATGAGGCTGAATTATCCAAAGAAAAAGCAGATTAATCATCTGCTTTTTTTACTGTTTTTAAAATTTCGATAATCTGTTTTGATGCGGTTCCGTCGCCGTAAGGGTTAATTGCATCGGACATTTTTTTATATTCTTCCTCATTATTTAAAAGCAAATTCGCCGCTTTGAAGATATCCTCTGTTTCCGTTCCGACAAGTTTAACCGTTCCGTATTCCACCGCTTCGGGTCTTTCGGTTGTTCTTCTCAAAACAAGTACGGGCTTGGCTAGTGAGGGTGCTTCTTCCTGCACTCCGCCCGAATCCGTCATAATCAGATAAGATTTTTTCATAAGAGTGGAAAAGGGCGCATAATCCTGCGGTTCCGTCAAAATTATACGTTCTCTGTTTTGAAGCATTTCATATACCGTATTTTTGATGTTCGGATTGGGGTGAACAGGGTATATGACCTGAATGTCTTTGTTTTCTTCAACGAGTTTTATAATAGCCCTGCAAATGTTTTTAATCGGCTCTCCAAAATTTTCACGTCTGTGAGCGGTAACCAGAACCGTTTTTTTCGTTTCATCAAGGTTTAATTTTGATATATCCGCCTCTTTGTTTTTTACTATGTATAAAAGCGCATCAATTACGGTATTACCTGTCTTATAGGCATGCTTTAATGGAATTTGTGCATTTTTTAAATTTTGCATAGAAGTTTCCGTCGGCGCAAAATGGTATTCGCACAAAGAGTCAACCACAACTCTGTTAATTTCCTCGGGGAAGGGGTTGTATTTGTCAAAGGTTCTCAAGCCCGCCTCAACGTGTCCTACGGGAATCTTCGCATAAAAAGCGGAAAGTCCTGCCGCCATTGATGTTGTTGTGTCGCCGTGAACAAGTACAATATCGGGATTTACTTGCTCATAAACTTCTTTCATTTTTAATAAAACGTCGGAAGTTATCGACCACAAATTTTGATTGGCTTTCATAATATTCAGGTCAAAATCGGGTTTTATTTCAAACAAATTTAAAACCGAATCCAGCATTTCTCTGTGCTGTGCCGTTACGCAGACAATACTTTCAAAAAAATCGGAATTTTTTTCAAGTTCTTTGACAAGCGGCGCCATTTTTATAGCCTCGGGTCTTGTTCCGAAAACAGTTAATACTTTTATTTTTTTCATTTTTACCTTTTTGTGATTAAAATAATTTTTCTAAATAATTATATGATATATTTTTTCTTTTTATTTGTAAACAATTGTTACAATTTTTTGTTTAAAAATTAAATTTTTTTTCGGAAAATGCCGATAAAATACATGTAAGTGTAAGAAAAAAGGTAAAAGTCATGAATTTCAGTGATTATGTAATGAAAAGATTATCGAGTTTACAGCAGGTTGGAAAAACAGGCGAAACAGGTAATACGACAGGCAAAACAAGCGAAGAAGCCTTAAAGAATTTATCAGTATTTTCATCACTCAGTGCCGAAGATTTGGCAAAGATTGACTTTGAACAGTTACTTACAACAGGCGTCGGAAGCGATGACGAAGCCTTGAACAATATTTTAAAAAGTTTTCTTGAAATAGAAGGTGTTCAAAAGGCTGCTGACGGCGATGAAAACGGCGAAATGTCCGCAGAAGAAGCACAGGCTTTCATTCAGTCTGTTCTCGGTAAAGACGGCGATGCTTCAAACATTTCAATGGAAGATTTAGAGGCTGTTGTTCAGGAATTGGGCATTGATTTAGATGCTCTCGCTGCAACAATGGACGAAGTTTTAAACGAAGATAAAAAAGAAGATGAAGTAAAAGAAAAAGAAGAAGAAATTACCCCTGAAAAAATAAAAGAAGCTGAAGAAAATGCCCACCCCGAAAAAACTGAAAAACCGTCAGCAGCTCAAGCAGCAGGCGGTGCAGGCAGTGCAGGCAGATCGGGCGGTGCAGGCGGTGCGGGCAGCACAGGCGGCGCTTCAACTAAAAAGACAGAAGAAGCAAAAGGTGAAACCCCCGAAGAAATTAAACAGCAGATACAAGAAAAAAATGATGAAATAGACAAAATTGAAGGCGATGCCGATAAAGAAATTCAAGATCAGGAAAAAGCCAAAGAAGATGCTATGAAAAAATATGGCGTTTCTGATGAAGAACTGAAAGAATACAAAGAACAAGAAGAAAAAATCGATAACGAAATTAAAGAAAATGAAAAGGGCATCAAAGACCAGGATAAAGTTATCAGCGATGCAAATTCAACTATCAAATCAAATGAAAGTTATATCAAAGATATAGATGCTCAAATTGATTCAAATAAAGAAGCAATGTCGGGTCTTGAAGGTGAAGATGTCGCATCTCAAAAAGCAGAAATCGAAAGCAAAATTTCTAATTTAGAAAACGAAAAGAAAGCAAAAGAAGAAGAAAACGAAAAACTTAAAAATGAAACAATAAAAAATGCTGAAGAAGAAAAGCAAAAATTAGAAACAAAAAATCAGGAATTGGAAAAACAAAAAGAAGAATTGTTATCCAAAACCTTAAGCGAATCAAAAGGTTTCTGCGCAGGCATGCCTTCTGATGCGAAAAAAGGTGTAACTGAACAAATTAAACAATACGACGAAAAAATCAGCGACATCAAAGAAAAACGTGACAAAGATGTTTCAGAAGTACAAAAAGAAGTTACAAAATTAGAAGCAAAACTCAAAACCGCAGAAGCAAAAAATGACAGAAATAACTTCTTAAAAGAAAATGCGGCTAACAAGTTTGATTTCGATTTTGAAGAATGTTTGTCAGATTATAACAAACAGGAACTTGCACAACTCAAAAAGACATTTGAAGAACACAGAGAAGAATATGAAAAAGTTGCGGAAGCAACAGGTGTTCCCGCAGAATTGATTTGTGCAATCCACTACCGTGAAGGAAGCTGTAACTTCGGAACATATCTCCACAACGGCGACCCGCTCGGTCAACCGACAACTCACGTTCCCGCAGGCAAAAACTTCAGCGATTGGACTGAGGCAGCAATTGATGCTATTAAATCACAAAACCCTGAAATTATCAAAGATGGTGATTTCGACTCCTGTATGGAATTTGCTGAAAGATATAACGGCTTGGGTTACAGAAATAGAGGACTTGCATCACCTTACGTTTGGGCAGGTACCACTACTTACACAGGCGGTATGTATGTAGCTGACGGTCAGTTCAGTTCAACCGCAAAAGACAAACGTGTCGGTGTTGCAGTAATGATGAAATATCTTTATTCATAATCAATATAAATAATTCAAAATAAAAAAGAGGTTTTAAAACCTCTTTTTTTTATCTTTCTTCTTCTTTTTTTAATTTCCGCATCATCAACTTTTCAAGCACTTCATGCGGTGTAATATCGGTATAAACAGCCTCGTAAATAGCATTTGAAACGGGTGTTTCGATTCCGAGTTTTTTAGAAAGTTCGCAAACAGCCTTTGAAGTTTTTACACCCTCTGCAACCGAACCGAGTTCTCTCAGAATGTCGTCGATTTTCTTACCTTTACCGAGCATTGAACCGACAGTATAATTTCTGCTTAAAGGGCTGGAGCAGGTTGCAATCAAATCGCCCATTCCCGACAAGCCGTAAAGAGTTGCGGGGTTTGCACCCAAAGCGACACTTACTCTGACAATTTCAGCCATACCTCTTGTAAGCAGTGCGCCTCGGCAATTATCTCCAAGACCCATTGAGTCTGCAAAGCCTGATGCTATTGCTATTACGTTTTTTAAACTTCCGCCGAGTTCAACACCGATGACATCGGAATTTGTATAAAGTCTGAATTTGCCTGCAACCGTGAGGTGCTGCTGTGCATAAATCGCTTTTTGCTCGTTCTCACACGCTACGGAAGCCGCTGTCGGCAAACCTTTTAAAACTTCGTTTGCAAGTGTCGGCCCCGATAAAATTACGGGCTTAACCTTCGGCAGTTCCTGTTTGATAACCTCCGACATTCTCATCAAAGACGGCAGTTCAAGTCCTTTTGACGTGTTGACGAGAATTTGGTCATCCCGAAGTCCGATTTCGGCAAGTTGTTTTGAAACTTCTCTTATGCCCGAGGTTGAAATTACCATAAGTATAAAGTCTGCATCACTGACGGCATCTTTGAGGTTATCCGTAATGACGGTCTTTTTATCAAGTTCAACCGTAACGGGCTTTGTGGTCTTTTTTTCGTTTATAAGTTCGTCACTCAGATTTTGAGTTCTGCCCCAAACGAAGACTTCATCAAAATTTGGAGTTAAGAGTTTTGCAAGAGTCAAACCCCAGCAGCCCGGGCCTAATACGGTTAATTTCATTATTTTTCCTCGCTTCCGAATACTTTTCGTACTTCTTCTCTGTCGTCAAAATGAATAGTTTTGTCTTTTAAAATCTGATAATCTTCATGGCCTTTTCCCGCAACCATAATGATATCAGCAGGTTCTGAAATCTTCTTTAAAAGTTCGATTGCTTTTCGTCTGTCGGGTTCAACGAAAACTCTTTTTGGGTTTACGGTTTGTATTCCCGCCATAATGTCCGAAATAATCAAATCGGGGTTTTCGCTTCTTGGATTGTCCGATGTTACAACGATAATATCAGCCTTTTCATCGGCGATTTTGCCCATTTTTGGACGTTTTGTTGCATCTCTGTCGCCGCCGCAGCCGAATAGACAAATTAATCGTGAATTTTCACCCTTTAATTCCGCCGCTGCTTTCAGTACGTTTTCAAGTCCGTCGGGGGTGTGTGCGTAATCGACTATTACAAGCGGGTGCTTGTGAACAGCCTCAAATCTGCCTGCTACACCTTTTGTTTCTTCAAGAACTTTGATTATAGTATCAAGTTCAATTCCGTTGGAATGAGCCGTTGCAATCGCCGCAAGAGTGTTGTAAACACTGAACATTCCGTTTAACTGCAAGGAAACCTTTTTGCTTGTATCTTTTGTTACAAGCGTGTATTCGGCACCGTGCATTGAAAAACTGATATTTTCCGCCTTATAATCGGCATCTTTTTTAACACCGTAGGTTATAATTTCAACCTTTTCGGGAACGACTGACTTAAATCTTTCCGCATATTCATCATCGTTGTTGATAACGGCTTTTGAACCCGCTTTTAAGCCTCTGAACAATATTGCTTTGGCTTCAAAATAATTATTCATTGTAATGTGATAATCCAGATGGTCTTGGGTTAAATTTGTCAAAACAGCCGTGTTAAATTCTGTTCCGCCTACTCTGTTTTGTTCAAGAGAGTGTGAACTTACTTCTGTTGCAATGGTTTTAATGTTGTTTTCAACCGCATGTGAAAGCACTGCCTGAAATTCGGGAGCCTGCGGGGTAGTGTGTTTTGCTTCCGCATAATTGTCCGTACTTTTGAATTTATACCCCAAAGTTCCTATGATACCGCATTTGTCGCCCGTTGCCTCGTAAATCTTTTGGAGTAAATGAGTAACGGTGGTTTTGCCGTTTGTACCCGTAACACCAATCATATTAATGTTTTTTGACGGGTATTCGTAAAATGCCGCCGCTATGTCTGCAATCTGATGTCTTGTTGACTGAACTTTAATCTGCGGCAGTTTTGTATCAAGAATTTTTTCGGTCATTAGCGCAACGGCACCATTTTCCTCTGCCATTTTTGCAAAATTGTGTCCGTCTGAATTTTCACCGACCAGACATACAAAAATATCACCTTTTTTTGTCGTCTTTGAATTATAGGAAATTCCCGTAACTTCTACGTCCTGAAAGTTAATTCTTTCTTCTCTTGTTAATTCCGAAATTAATTTGCTAAGTTTCATATTTTACTCTTTCAATTTTTCTTTTTTCTGCTGATTTTGCCGTTTCTTTGAGGTGTAACGGGCTTTTTCTCGGGTTTATTTACTTTTTTCGGCTCGGTTTTTTTATTTTGTTTTTTATTTTGCCAAAGTTTTATCTCGGGTTTTTTCTTTAAAACCGCCAGAGGAGATTGTTTTTCCTCAATTTTTTTCATTTCAATCTGTTCCGCCTCTAAATCGGGTAAAGGTCTTGTGCAGGGCTTGTAACCCGAACCTTTTGATTTATCGCTTTTTAAATTCATAATTCTTGCAACCTGTTTTGCAACCTCTGCAAAGACAGGAACAGCAACGGTTGACCCCCAGATTTCCCAGCCCGATGCAGAGTCAACGACTACGTAGATAATGACCTGCGGGTCTGATGAGGGCAAATAACCTATTGCCGAGGTGTAGAGTTTGTTGGTATAACCCTTTGCGCCTTCCATTGTTTTTCTTGAAGTACCCGTTTTTGAGGCAACCTGATAGTTCGGAAGGTTTATTGCCGTTCTCGATTTAGAGGTGCTTTTTGTCAAAAATTCCGTTACAAGTCTTGCTTTGTCAGGATCCATTACCCTTGTTTTTTTAACGTGTTTCGGAAGTTCTTCTTCCGAATATTTAACAACGTGAGGTGTAATTTTAAGCCCGTCATTTGCAATTGCCGCAACGGCGGTAATCATTTGAATAGCCGTAACAGATGCCCCGTAGCCGTAACCCATTGAAGCATGTCTTGAAACGTCCCAGGTTTCGGGTTTAGGCAATAACCCCGAGGATTCTCCGGGGAGGTCGATGCCTGTTTTTTGACCGATACCGAATTTATACAGTGTGTTGTAAAATTCTTTCGGTGTCATTAAAAAGGCTACACGCAAACTTCCTACGTTGCTTGAATGCTGGAAAAGATATTCCATATTGATATTTCCGGGGAAGGGAAATTTATGATAGTCATAGTTTGAAATTGTCCAGCCGCCGATTTGAATTTGTCCGCTGTCTAAAACCGTACTGTCTCTGTGAATTTTTCCGTTCTGAACGGCAGATGCAACCGTCAAAACCTTAAAGGTTGACCCCGGGGGATATACATCTGTTAAAGACCAGTTTTTAATTTGATTGTAAGTTGCCGTTTTAAATTCGTTCGGGTTGTAAGTCGGATAAACTGCATAGCCGAGAATTTCCCCGTTGTTCGGATTCATTACGATAACAGTGCCTCTTAAAGCCTGTTTTTCCGTAATCATTTTCAGAAGTTCCGTTTCGCAAACGTGCTGAATTGCAGAATCTATTGTCAAAGTTACGGTTTTACCAATCGTTGGCGAGGTTATTTTGTCGGGGTCTGTTCTGAAATCGTAAATTACATCGCCGCCTCTTGTTGTTTCGATAATGATGTCTTTGTCAACTTTTTCAAGTTCTTTTTTCATTGTAAATTCAACACCTGCGGCAACATCCGCATCTGCGTTATAATAACCCAAAATGTGAGCAGCCATTGAATCCTGCGGATAAACTCTGCAATTCTTTCTGTCCGTGCTTATTTCTCTTAATCCGAGTTTTCTCATTGTTTCAACGGTCGGACGGTCAATATCTTTCTTTAAAAGCACAATATCGTTTTTGTTACTGTTTATACGTCTTACGATTTCGGCTTCGGATAATTTTAAGAACGGAGCGAGCCTTTTTGCTATTTCTTCGGGTGTGTGGTCGAGATACTGTCTGTGTAGATATACGTTGTAGGAAAGTTGGTCAGATGCAAGTTTTACACCGTTTCTGTCCAGAATTGAACCTCTCATTACAAATTTCTTTGTTTTTCTTTGAGCCTGTGCCTTTTTTGAATAATGCTTAATGTCTATTATCTGAATTGCAAACAAATATCCCGCAAGTAAAATTGCAAAAATTGTGTATAAATACTTAAAAACACGGATTCTTTTATTAAAGGTATTAATTTTATCGGATTCTTTTTGTTGATTATTCGGCATTTTGAAGTAATTACTCTTATTTGGTTCTCTCTTAAAATCATAGCACATGAGCCGTTTTGTTAGAAAATATTTAACAATCTTAATCAAAATCAGTATAAGGGGGGGTTATATGCTATAATTTTTTGTATGGCATAAAAAATTGAGGTAAAAATGACCGAAACTGATAATAACGTAACACAGGCGATAGAGGGTTATATAGAAAAGGTAAAGGTCAGAGAGGATAATTCTCTGCGGAACATCTTACTTTCATCGTTTTTTGCGGGTTTTATGATAGCGCTGGGGGCTTTCGGCTCGGTGAACGTGTCTGCAGAACTGCCTTTGGGACTTGCAAAACTTATAAGCGGTATGGTTTTTTCTTCGGGTTTGATAATGATTATCCTCTGCGGAACGGAACTTTTTACGGGAAATGTCCTGACCTCTTTTCATTTCTTTCAAAACGGGTTTAAGGTTAAATCTTTTATGAAGTTATGGGTATTGGTTTATTTCGGAAATTTGCTGGGCTGTCTTGCCGTAGTTTTTCTGCTTGATAATTCGGGACTTTTTAACGCTTTTCAGGATAAATTAAATTCAATTGCGGCAGTGAAAACTTCATTATCCTTTACGGCAGCCTTTGCAAGAGGTATTTTTTGTAACATTCTTGTCTGTCTTGCCGTCATTATTGCAAATGAGGCTAAAACCGTTCAGGGCAAAATCTTCGGCATAATGGTTCCCATAACCCTGTTTATTGCATCGGGTTATGAACACAGCATTGCGAATATGTTCTTTCTGCCCGCCGGAAATGTTACACTCTCCGCTTTTTTACATAATATAGTACCTGTTACACTGGGAAATATTTTTGGTGCTTTTTTAATGGCGTACCTCTTGTTTCTAACATCAAAAATCAGAAAAGATGCCTAAAAACACTGCTACTTTTGTAATAAATTAAGAAATGTAAAAACGAAGTTATTCAACAAAACTATTACTATTCTTGCATGTTGACATGTTTGTAAAATTTTTTTGAAATTAATTCAAAAAAAACTATTCACAAAACATGACGACTTTGCTTTAATAAAAATAACTTAATAATATGGGAGGAGCATTTGGACTCCTTAGATACAGCGGTTGGATACCGCTGTTTTTTTATCTGTATTATTTTCTTAAAGAACCCTTTAAAAAATATAAAAATGGGCATATAATATATATATGACGGATAATGACAATTCAGATTTTGAAACTGCTGCGGAAATATTATCAACTATAAATTTACAGTATAACGATGAATACGAAACCAAAGTGGAAAAACTGTTTTCCTGCTGGAGCGGTGTAGTTGGTGAAAATCTTGCAAAATTTTCAAATCCTCAGCAATTTTCATCAGACGGAAAACTTTTTATTAAATGTAGCAACTCTGTTGTTGCAAACGAGATTTTCAACATCAAAACCGAAATCAATAAAAAACTGAAAGAAGAAGCGAAGAAAATTGCTTTAAACGGCTTTAAATATATAAGAATCACCTACAATGGATAAGGATTAAAAAATGATAAAAAGACAAGGTTTTACACTAGCTGAAGCATTGATTACCATGGTAATCATAAGTTTGGTTATGGCGGCAACAATGCCGATAGTTTTGAAATCGAAGAACTCACCGAGTGAAGCGCCTTTTAAATACATTACACAGGGCGCACTTGTTCAGAATGCCGCAATATATGCAGGTCTCGGAAACACTTCGACTATTGTTCTCGGCGACAAAAGAGTTCCGATTGATTCGAGCATTGCAACTACCGACCAGAATGATGTTTTCGGTTTGAAATTGAACCCGAAAATCTCAATTATTACAAGAAACAGAGCATCGGGCGGGCCTGTTGTAAGAAGACATTTGCTTGATTTTTACGAAAAAGAAACCAACGGAAATTATACGGGAATCGGTAAAATATCTTTTGACCGTTATTACAATACTGCAATCGGTATTAATACGCTTGCCTCAATTAAATCGGAAGGCACGGACGAACAGCAGGTTTCTCTGGAAACAGGTGATGATGATAACTGGAACGAAATAACGACAACAACATCTGAGGTTCCGGAAGGTTATTCCGTAATTGATAATATTAATTATACTGTCACAAAAGGTGCTGCGAATACCGCAATCGGTCAGTATTCAATGGGCGGCGACAGAAAAATTATGACAACCGAATATCCTACATCAAATATGACGGGCAGCGGCAACACCGCTCTCGGTGCTTTTTCTTTAAGAAGAATTCAAGCGGGTAATTTGAACACAGGTGTCGGTATATATGCCTTGCAAAGTGTAACGACTTCAAGTAAAAACACGGGTATCGGTGCGTATTCTCTGAAAAATTGCGGAGAAAATACAAATAATACGGCTGTCGGTGCCTTTTCAATGGTTTCTAACAGCGGCGCTGATGCAAACTGGAACACCGCTGTCGGTTCCTATTCTTTATATGCAAATACTTCAGGTCATAGCAATACCGCTATCGGCTGCAGTTCTTTAAGATCAAATACAACTGCAAACGGTAATACGGCAGTAGGTACTTCCGCTATGAGAGGTTTATCAACAGGAGGTTATAATACCGCTGTCGGTTTGGGTTCTCTGCAAGCTTCCTCTGCGGGTGTTGCTAATACTGCAATAGGTTATTATTCACAGAATGAAAGCACCACGGGTCAACACAATACTTCTCTCGGTTATCAATCTTTGCAGAAAAATACAACAGGTGATTTCAATATAGCTATCGGGAATGCATCTTTACAGAATAATACGACGGGTAACGGTAATATTGTTATCGGTTCGGGAGCCTTATCAACAAATGCTTCGGGCTCCGGAAATATTATTATAGGTAATTCAGTCGCTCTTACCGAAGAAGGTTCAAATAAATTATACATCGGTGGTGTAACATCAGTCAGTTCACATACTATATCTGCCACCAATAATACTTCTGATTCAGTGTTGATTTTCGGTGATATGTCCTCGTCAGGAACGGAAGATTTACCGTTAATACAGTTAAATACCAAAAAAGCAACAATCGGTAATACAGACGATTCTTATACGATTGTAAGAGGAAAATTGTATATTAACTCAAATACCGATGGCAATATGGTTTTAACCAAAAGTGATGTTGAAAATTACCTAACAAGCGCCGTTCTCAATGCAGAAAACAACCACTTGATTATTACGGCACCCAGCCCGATTTATTCCGATGCAAGACTGAAAAATATTATCGGTGATAATACGGCGGGATTAAAGGAAATACTTCAGTTAAAAGTCAAAAATTACACAATGAAACGTGATAAAAAGAAAGAAGTTTTGGTCGGTGTAATTGCTCAGGAACTTCAGAAAGTATTCCCGAACAGTGTTTCGGAAGGTCGTGACGGTTATCTCAGAATACGCCGTGATGAAATCTTCTATGCCTGCGTTAACGCAATAAAAGAACTTCATGCAATGGTTCAGGATATTTTTGCCAAGATTGCGGGATTAGATGAAAAAATCCGTATTCTCGAGGACAGAAACAAAGTTAATGAAGATAAAATCGCAGCATTAGAACGTCAAAACAAACTGTTTGAAGAACGTCTTGCGGCTCTTGAAAATTCCGTTAAGGCTGATAAAGCCGAAAAGAAAGCGGAAAAGGCTCTGTTAAAGAAAACGGTAAAAGAAGAAACAGTAACAACGGAAGAAAAGACGGAAGCAAAATAATGAGGCTTGACAAGTTTTTAAAGGTATCAAGACTTATAAAAAGACGAACCGTTGCAAACGATGCTTCCGATAAGGGCAGGATTTCCGTAAACGGAAACCCTGCAAAACCGTCTAAACAGTTAAAAGCAGGTGATATTATCTCTATTGCTTATGCGGGCGGCGAAACAGTTGTTGAGGTTTTGTCCGTTCCGACGGGTAATGTGTCCGTTCAGGAAGCGCCGAGTTTGTATAAGGTTCTTGAAGATTTCAGAAAAAATTAAAAAGAAGGATTTTGTCCATAGATTACCGCAAAAATAAATACGTTATTGCGAGAAAATCTTTGATTTACTTTGCCCGCTCGTTTCTCACATAGACATCATACGTCATTACGAGGAGCGACAGCAACGAAGTAATCCTCGTCAATGAATGGGATTGCTTCGTCATTTCATTCCTCGCAAAGACGTAAAAACAAAAAGCAGGTTATGTGAAACTCGACTAAATAAACACACCAAAAGATTACCCGAAAGGGTAAAGAAAAAACCTTTCAATCTGCTAAAATCATAAAAGCAGTTTAATTGGAGGGATTTGTTATGGAAAAGTTTTTCAGAAATACCGCTTATGTCTTAATGTTAATCGGTGCGGTAAATTGGGGTTTGGTTGGAATGATGAATTTTGACCTTGTTGCTTTCCTGTTTGGCGATATGACAATTTTGTCGAGAGTTGTTTATTCGTTAGTCGGAATAAGCGCCGTTTATGCGGCTTTTACCACACGGGCATGCGACAGAATAGAATCTCTTATGTGATTTTTGCATTAAAAAACTCTCCGTAAAGGAGAGTTTTTAATTTTTTTGGTTTACTGATTATTTTACCATATTGATTATATCGTTGGTAATATCAGTGCCTGTTGAATACAAAACAATGCCTTTTGCAACAACCATATCATAACCGTTTTGTTTTGCTTTTTGAGTAATTATGTTTGATATTGTTGTATCAAGTTGTTTCAATTTTTCAATTTTGCTTTTTTCCATTGCTGATTTTTTAGCGTTTAATTCGTTGTTTAATTTTGTTTCAAGCGCACGTTTTTTTGTTGCATCAGTTTCTGCCTGTAATTGTTTGTTTGCGGACTGAATAAACTGTGAAATTTCTCTTGCCTTTGCGTTTTGTTCCTTTTTGATTGCTTGGAATTGTCTTGAAGATTCAAGAACTTTCTGAACGTCAACGACGGCATATTTAAAGTTTGAGGGTGAAGAAATAGCCGCATTATTTACAAAACCGATTGCCAAAACCGCTGCCAAAACAACTGTCATAAATTTTGATGTTCTTTTCATAAAAACTCTCCTTTAAAATCTAACCTATGATGATATTATACATTAATTTTTTATTTGTCAAAAATTTTTTTACAAATCTTATTTTATAAACATACAATCGCCATAACTGTAAAATCTGTAATTACTGTTAATTGCGTGTTTGTAGGCGTCAAAAATAAAGTTTTTGCCCGCAAATGCCGAAACAAGCATTAATAAAGTAGATTTGGGCAGGTGAAAATTTGTTATTATTTTGTTAACGATTTTAAATTCAAATCCGGGGTAGATAAAAAGTTCGGAAGAATCTTTTACGGGAAGAATTTTTCCGTACTTTTGCATAGTCGTTTCGAGTGTTCGGACACTTGTTGTTCCGACCGCAACGATGTTTTTACCCTGCTCAACGGCATTATTGATTGCGTTAGCGCTTTCTTCGGGAATTTCAAAACTTTCCGAGTCCATTTTGTGTTCCTCGATGTTTTCGGCTTTTACAGGCTTAAAGGTACCCAAACCTACGTTTAAGTGAACAAAAGCCTTGCCTACGCCTTTTTGTTCGAGTTTTTTTAAAATATCCTCGGTAAAATGCAATCCCGCCGTAGGCGCTGCGACAGAACCTTCGTGTTTTGCATAGACAGTTTGATATCTTTCAAAGTCAAGACTTTTATACTGTGCGTCCGTCATATTTCTTTCTATATAAGGCGGAAGCGGTATGTTGCCGTATTCGCCCAGAATTTCAAATATATTTCCCTCGTAATTGAGTTTTATTTTCCATTTATCGTCAATTTTTTCAAGTATTTTGACGGATAACTTTTCACCGATAGTCAAAACCATATCGGGTTTTACTCTTTTTGACGGTTTAATCAGTGCAATCCAGACAGTTTTTTCAATTTCCCGCACAAGAAAAATTTCAATCTTTGCGCCCGTATCTTTTACCGAAAACAATCTTGCAGGGATTACCTTGGTGTTGTTCAGAACGAGAAAATCGTTTTCATCGAGGCAATCCACAATATCGTAAAAATGTTTGTCTTCAAAACAAAGAGCCTGTCTGTTTAAGACAAGCATCTTTGAATTTTCTCTTTTTTGTGACGGAAGTTGCGCAATGAGTTCTTTTGGAAGTTCGTAATCAAATTCGTCAAGTTTCATGCTATTTTTCCGCTTTTACATCAATGACATCGGATTTAACCGCATCTTCTTTTTCAAGTTGTTTGTTTATAACAAACGTTTGGAAAATCTGAACGATATTGCTTGCAACGAGGTAAAGCAAAACGCCTGCGGGGATAGGGATAAACAGGAAAGTTGCCGTTAAGAAAATCGGCATTGTTGTTCCCATCGTTTTTTGCATGGCTTCTTGTTGAGGGTCAAGTTGCTGTTTGCTGTTTTTGTTTGCCAAAGTCATTATCTTTGTTGCGAGCCACATTGAAGCACCAAAGATGATAACAAGAGCGAGAACATCGTAATTCATTTTTTCGTTGGCGGGTTTTGACGGAATTTCGCCGACGAGAATATCGCCTTTTCTGTCAAATTTAACCTTTTCGATTTCTCTTGTTGTAACATTTGTTATATCTGCTTCAGCACCCTGAATGGTTTTATTTTCCGAAGTTTCAACGGGGAAAGTGCTTAAAGCGAGTTTAAATTCAATGTTGTCACCCGGGGTTAAATTATTCATATATCTCAGATTGTCTTTTGAAGATTTAACTTTGACTTCTTCCTGTGTTCCGTCGCTGAAATATACAATTGCTTTTTTGCCGAGGTTAAAGTTAGCATTTTTGCTTAACATAAATTCGCCGTCATAAGAGGGCGCCACAGTACCTTTGATTGTTGCATCAAGTCTGTTGATAAAGAGGAACTTTGCATTTCCCGCCAAATCAATGAATTGAGGGCTGATTAATGCCTGATAAAGCAAAATGAAAATCGGTAACTGAATTAATACGGGGAAACAACCGCTCATGGGGTTGAAATTGTTTTCCTTGTAAAATTCCATCATTTTGCGCTGCATTGTTTGAGGGTCGTCTTTGTAGCGGTCTTGAATCATCTTCATTTTAGGCTGCATTTTTTGCATAACCTTCATTGAACGCTGCTGCGAAACGCTCAAAGGCCACATTAAAAGTCTTACTATAATTGTTAAAGCAATAATTCCTAATCCGTAACCGCCGCACAGATTGCTTAAAAAACTCAGCAGTTGGATTGTTGCATCTGTAAATGTATCCACTTTTTTATTCCTTACTTTTTATTTTTGTGTGTCTGTTATTGAAAATTATATTGCAAAAATATTATTTAACAAGTGCGGGTTGTTCTGTTTTTGCTTGTCCGTGTGTTGTTTTACCCCAATCCATTGTTTTTTCTTTAAATATTATTTTGAAAACAATAAATACTACTATCGGAAACCAAAGAACAAGGAGATATACACAGGTTTCAAGAGATTGTTTTAAGTTTTCCAAAGGTTTAAGTTTATTGTATTTTCTTAAACTGTATATCAAGCCTGTCAGGAAGAAGAAGAACAGGAAAACAGATACCGTGAGAGAAGATAAAATCTGGTTTTCATCATATTTTATGTATCTGAAAATCTGAAAACCGATTTCCGAAAAGAACCAGAAGGGAAGAATAAATTCAAAGATATAAGCCGTCATATCGAGGCTTACACGCAAAGACATGTCTTTTGAAAATAAAACTGCCCAAAAGTTTTCGAGATATCTTCTGATACTTCCTTCAATCCATCTTCTGCGCTGGCGGATGAGGGGAACGTATTTTAAAATACCTTCTTCATATACGCAGACATCGGGGCAGAAACGGATATCCCAGCCCTTTATCTGCATTCTTGTTGACATGTCCAAATCGTCGGTAATGGTGTAATTATTCCAGCCGCCTATATCTTCAAGAGCGGTTCTTTTGATTAATTCACCGTTTCCTCTGAGTTCAACGGCACCTTTTACGGCATCTCTGCCCACCTGAAAGTGTGTATCAAGTGCCATTTCGTTATCCTGACAACGTGTCAGGAAGTTATCTTCTCTGTTGCTGATAACTTTTCTTGCCTGAACGGCACCCACATCTTCGGGTTCAAGTTTGGGCAAAAGTTTGCTGATAAAATCGGGGTTAATTCTTGCATCGGCATCAAAAACCAAAACAGCCTCGCCGTCGGCAATTTTGAGCGCATCGTTTAAGACGGCTGATTTTCCGGGGAATGCGTCTTTTTCACGTATCAGATATTTTACGTTTTCGTGTTTTTCGGCAATTCCTTTGATTACTTCTGCCGTGTTGTCCTCACTTCTGTCGTCGATTAAAATGAGTTCATAGTTTTTATAATCAACCGTTAAAATATTTTCAACGGTTTGTTCAATAACAGAACCTTCATTGTGAGCGGGAACCATAATTGTTATAAAAGGCTTGTAGTTTTCATTGATAACAGGCGGATTTTTTCTGAGTTTTCTTGCCTGGTGTTTTGTTGCCACGTACATATAACTGCAGTACAAAACCATGAAAAGCATCATGGTTATTGATGCCCAGAATGTGTTTACAAAATTTTGAAATATGAATAAGAAGGTTAACAACCCCGCAATTATAAATAAAAGAACAAGTCTGCCCCGCATAATATTTTCCTGTTTTTATACGTTAATAAAATTGTAACAGAATTTTTGAGAAGTTCAAAAAGTTTACATAATTGTTAATTTTATAATAATGCAGGTTGGTTTTCAACTAACATTCAAAACTAAAAAATGTTTTTTTAGTATGTAGGGTAGACTTTAGTCTACCGAAAAATATGCAGATTTGGTGAAACCCAACAAAAACATATTCCGTCATTGCGAGGAACAAGCGAGCAGAGGCAGAAGGGCTTGCGAGGAGCAAGACCGTAACGCCGTTTATTGCGAGCGAAGTGAATTTAATTTGCCCGACGTGGCAATCCCTTTCCCAAAAAACAATCTGTCATTCTGAGCCCGAAAGGGCGAAGAATCCAGCGGATTTTGTGTAGGACGCCGTGTGAGCGATAGCGAACCCAGTCCGAAGAAACGGCGAAATAGCGAACGGCTGTTTTGCGCACAGCAAAACAAAAGTGAGCGATATGTAGCCGTAAAACAAAACCAAGAACAACAAATACTCGCTCAATAGGCTCGACCTTTTTGCTTACACTTAAAACAATATTTGTCAATTTGACAATTTGTATAATATAAATATATAATTATGACTAATATGATATATTTATACAGACAAAGTGTTTTAAGATTTTTATTTATTTCTGTTGCTCTTATCATTTTTTATATGGTTCTGTGGCCTTGGCTATATTTTCGACCTCAAACATTTATTCCGTTTTTTATTTCTTTGTTCGTTTCTTTAATAATTTTATATCCGTATATAAAATTATTTGGAAAAATTATTAAACATTTTAAACTTTTAAAATATTTTTTTAGACTTCGGAAAACACGCAAAATAAAAGATATTATACAAATTATATGTATTTTTATACTTCTTATTCCTTTTATTTGTTGGGGTATTCCATTTTTATGGATTGCATTAGGTGGTTATGTAAATCCCATTTATCAGATTTTACACAGTATGTAGGGTAGACTTTAGTCTACCGAAAAATCTTACAGCAGATATAAAACAAATAACTAAGATAAGGAATTATACACAAAATCAGATATTTTGCGGGGAATTCGTCTGAATTTTTTCTTGCCGCAAAGAATAAAATTGCAACTGAAACGTAAACACAAATAATGTTAAATAACTCTTTTGCACCAAGCGTCCAATCCGTAAACAAAACGGCAATCGCCATAGGAATACATGCCTGAAAAACCATTGCGCCCGTTATATTGCTTACGGCAAGAGTATCCTTTTTGTTTGTACTCCATACAAGCCCGTTGACCGTTTCGGGCAGTTCCGTTGCAACAGGTGAGATGAAAAGACTTATAATCAAAGCGTTAATGTTGAAAATTTGAGAAATCTCCTTTATGTTTTCAACAAAAATCTCCGCAGAAACCATCAAAGCGAGCGCCGATAAAATTAATTGCGCAAAAATAAGATAAACTTTAATATTTTCCGCATTTTTGAAGATTTTCAGAATTTTCAGTTCTTCACATTCGTTTTCGCAAAAACCGTCAGTGCAGCAATTTTTTTTGACCGTTCTGATTGCGTAAAACAGATAAAAACCAAGCAGAAAAATGCCGATAATTATTTTTATAAACCCGTAGTCTGCGGGGCAAAAAGAACAGGCAACGCCTATTGAATAAGCCGTTAAAAAGAAAATCAAATCACGGCGGAAGAATTTGACGTTTATATTGACAAGCGAAGTCCTTTTTTTCCGCACGGAAAGAATTATTATCCACAATGCCACCAGAAAAAAAGCCAGAGTAGAAAGCATAAAAGGTGAGCCTAAAACAGCACCTTTGCCGATTTCTTTCCCCATTTGGATATCCGAACCCGAAAGATAAGCCCCAAAGATTGCAATTAAAGGCAAAACCGTTTCGGGAAAGGCGGTTCCGATTGCGGCAAAAATACTTCCGAGCGCCCCGTCCTGTATCTTAAAGTAATTTCCGAGATGTTCTATTGCGTTTGTGAAAAATTCACAAAAAAGTGTTATAAGGTATAATGTTATTAATGTTGAGAGTATTAAAAAAATATTCACTATTAAAACCTTTTATGATACTATACATAAAAATATCATCAACAAATGAAAATGAACAGTAGCGAAACAGAAATAATCAATATAATTAAAAATGCCCAAAACATTTTGGTTGCACCGCATGTCAATCCTGACGGGGATTGTATCGGTTCGGCAATAGCAATGAAACTTCTTTTGAAAAAAGAGTTCGGCAAAGAAGCCGTCCTTTTTATCCAGTCAAAAGTTCCCGAGGTTTATAAATTTTTGGCGGAAACGGACAGTTTTAAAACGGCAGAGGAACTGCAAAACCAAACCTTTGACCTTGTAATTGCGGTTGATTGTGCGGCTTATGACAGGCTGACAACGGCAATCCCGTTTTTTGAAAAAGCCGAAAAAACCATAGTTTTTGACCACCACAAAACTAATCCCGCTTACGCAAAATTTAACTATATTCTGCCCGATTTAAGTTCAACAGGGGAAGTTTTATTCAATTTTATGCAAAAAACAGGACTTTCTTTTGATAAAGATATTGCAGATGCTTTATACGTCGCTATTTTAACCGATACGGGCGGTTTTAAATTCGACAATACCACAACAAATACTTTTCTGGCAGTTGCAGAACTTTTGAAGTACGGAATAAATCCGAGTGAATTATACAAAAAGTGTTATGAATCAAAACCCGTTGAAATGGTTAAATTGAGTGCATTAGCCGTCAATAACGCAAAATTTTTGTATGATAATAAAGTCGTTTATACAATAATTACTCTCGATGATATGAAGAAAACAAAAGCGTTAAACGAACACACGGACGGAATAGTTGAACTTTTAAGACAGATAAACACCGTTGATTTGGCTTTTCTGATAAAAGAAACCGAGGACGGCTGTGCCAAGGTCAGTTTCCGAAGCAAGACTTTTGATGTAACAAAAATAGCATCAAAATTTGACGGCGGCGGGCATACAAAGGCGGCAGGCTGTACCATAAGAAAAAATTATACCGTTGCGTTAAACAAAATTCTGGAAGCAATTAAAGAGGAAGCGGATTTTGCTCAATAATCCCGTAGTCAAATATATTGAAAGCATAGTCAATAAAATGATAAAGGCAGATTTTCCGGGAATGGCTGCCGAAATGGCTTTTATGTTTATTTTGGGTTTCTTTCCTTTTATTTTGTTTTTAATGTCTGTTTTTTCTTGGCTCGGAAAAAAATCGTTTACTGCCCACATTCTGTTGGCAATCTCTCACGTTGCACCCCATGATGTTTCAAAACTGATGATGAATACGGTGGAACAGGTAACGGTTTTCAAACACGGCGGACTTATGGCGATAATATGTTTTATTGTTACGATAGCACTTGCTTCAAATGCCGTTGCGGCAATAATGAAAGGCTTAAACAGAGCATTTATGACCGAAGAAACAAGACCTTTTATTTATACGAGAGTCTTATCGGTTTTAATGGTGTTTTTAAACGTTATTGTTCTGTTTCTGACGATTAACCTGATTGTCTTGGGCAAAATTATCATGAGTGTTGCTCTTGAACTTTTTAACATTTCCGATTTGGCATATACTCTGATTATGGTTTTAAGGTGGCCGTTATCGTTTCTGGTTTTGTATCTGACGGCATATTTAAGTTATTACATTCTGCCCGATGTAAAGGCGCCGTCACATATTAAACGAAAAGCCGCAATGGTCGGAACGATGTTCTTCTGTATCTTTTGGCTGCTCGGTTCTTGGTCGTTTTCACTTTATCTGAGCAATCTGAACACATATAACAGGGTTTTCGGAACTATCGGAGCCTTTGTAATCATGATGGTTTGGCTTTACTATACTTCAATAATTATTCTTTTGGGCGGGGAATTTAATTATCGTGCTTTTTTGAAACTGTGCGAAAAACACAATTATAAACACGAATTGTAACCTGTTTTTCATTTTTTTACAAAGTTGCATTTTGAAAGCGAAAAAATATATAATTTTCTTGTATTTAAAACGGAGGACAGGACAATAAAAAAGGTATTAACAGCCGCTTTGATTTTAACGGCAAGCATAATAAATATTAATCTTCCCGCTTTTTCGGCAGATAAAAAAGCGGATAATTCGGCTCAAAATTTATATATTGAAGCCTGCAAATATGAAAACTCGGGCAATTACGGTTCCGCAATTGATTTATTGAAAAAGGCGGCAGAACTGAATGCCGAAAATCCTTTGTATATAACAAAACTTGCAGGGTTATATGCGGAAGTCGGCGAATGGCAGAATGCTCTTGCCGCTTATAAAAAAGCAGTTAAACTCCGCACCGATGATGCGTTTTTATACATAAGCATAGGAAATATTCTCCAGCAGACGAAAGATTATGAAAACGCTTATGCTGCTTACAATCAGGCTTTACAACTTGCTCCCGAATATAAATATAACTATCTTAATCTGGCAAACGTTCAGTTTATGCTGAATGACTATAAAGATGCGATTGAAAATTACAATGTATTTTTGCTCAACTACCCCAACCATATTGATGCAAGAAAAAATCTCGCTTCCGCTTACATAGAAACGGGCGACTATGCAAAAGCAAACGAGCAGTTTGGTATTTTATACAATAAATACCCCAATCAGTTTAATGAATATGCGCAATACGGTTTATCTTTAATCAAAGACGGCAAATGGGATAATGCCGAAACCGTTTTGAAACAGGCAATCGATGTAAATAAAGACGATGCGGCTTCCGTTGCCAATCTCGGTATCGTTTTGCAGAAAACAGGTAAAACACAGGAGGCGTTAAAACAATTTGAACAGGCGCTTGCACTTGCTCCCGAATCTCCCGAAATAAGACTTGAATTTGCAGATTCTCTGCTTGAAACGGGTGAAGCGGAACGTGCTTTGGAACAGTATAAAAAATATATTGAAATAAACCCCTCGAATACCCATGCTTATTACAATATGGGTGTTATTTACATGCAGCAGAAAAAATGTGACGAAGCAATCGAAGTTTTCAAAAAAGGTCTTGAATACGACAAAGACAACGTTGACCTGAAAACAGAACTTGCAAAAGCGTACCACATGGAAAAAAATTATGCCGAAGCGGTTAAACTGTATGAAGAACTGCTTGTAAATTCTCCCGATAACAGAGATATAAAATACAATGAGGCTCTTGCACTTCAGGCACAGGGAAAATACAAAGAGGCAATAGATATTTATAACAGCCTTTACAACGAAAAGCCCGATGACAAAATTAAGGCTTATTTATCTCAGGCTTATTTGTCGAACGGCAGAGATTTTGTATCGGCGGGAAATTACAGAAAAGCCGTTTCTAATTTTGAAAAAGCGATATATCACGATTCGGGCAATGTGACGGCATACGTTGAAATGGCAAGGGCCTACGACAAATTGGGTTCTTCATCAAGAGCGATTGAATGTTATGAAAAAGCAATTGCAATCGACCCCGATGATAAAAAAGTTTCCGTTGAATACGCTCAGATACTTGCAAAATACAAGAAAATTGACGTTGCAAACAAGGTTACGGAAAATCTTGTAGCATCAAAAGATGTATCAAACGAAGATAAAACGGTTACGTTAATTACTCTGGGCGAACAGTATTACAACGCAAAAGACTATTCGGCTGCCGCAAAAGAGTTTGAAAAAGCACTTGAAATAGACTCTCAAAACCAGTCTTTATTAATCAAAATCGGTAACTGTTACAAGCAAATCTCTGAAAACCAAAAGGCTTTGGACTATTATAACAAAGCGGTTGAATTAAACGATAAAAATACGGATGCTTTGTTCAATTGCGGCTTGTGTTATGCAGAAATGGGCAAACAGGAAGAAGCGGTTGAATATTTCAAAAAAGTCGTAACAATCGATGACAAGTATCTTTATGCTTACTATGCTCTCGGTCTTGCCGCAGAAAAAACTGAAAATTGGCAGGAAGCCGTTTCAAATTACGAAAAATTTAATGCTCTGACGAACGATAAGAGTATTAATCATTCTATAAACTCAAAGATTAATTCAATCAAAAAGAAATATTTAATGACAGAATGAAAAAGATATTACTGACATTTTTAATTTTTACAATCGCTTTGGTATCGACAGGCTGCGGTACCAAAGCCTTTATCCTTATGAAATCAGAACCTCTGACAACAAAAAATGCCCGGCAGTATGAGCAGTATTTTTCTGTCGGACAGAGAATTTACTATGCTGTCGTTGCTCCCAAAGGATTTAAAGACAGCGCAATAAAAATTGAAATAGTTAAAGTCAGCGATAAAGTTCCCACAATGGGCTATTCAATACAGTATGCGCAGGATTTGGCGATAGATACCACAAAAAAATATTACACAAATTATTTTACTCTTTCAACGGGCGGCGCTTACGTTATGCAGGTTTTTGAATTAAGGCGTCCCGATAAATGTATTGCACGATACGATTTCAGAGTAAAATAGATGTTTAAAAATCTGAAGTTTTTTCTGCAAAAATTATTTTCATCAAAATACGTAATTTCGGGAAAATGCAATAAATGCGGTGATTGCTGCCGTCAGATAACCTTTTCCGTTGCCGATAAATTGGTTACTGATGAACAGGAATTTTTGCGCATGCAAAATTTTGAAAAAAAATACAAAAACTTTGAAATTAACGGCAAAACAGAGGACGGCGTTTTGCTCTTTAAATGTAAGGCTCTGAAAGACGACGGCTCCTGCGGTGTTCATTGGTTTCGTTCGGTTAATTGCAGATTGTATCCGAGGTTTAATAAAATGTTTGTTCACGATGGCGGAGAGCCTTTGGACAGGTGCGGATATAAGTTTTCCGTCGATAAAAAGTTTTCAGAATATCTGGATAAAAAGCCTTAACTTGTAAATAGTCTTAAATATTGTTATAATGTAGATATCGGGCGGTCACGGGTTAACGGGATATGAACAGACGAGATTTATTAAAAGCGGGTATTTTGGCAGCGGGTTTGACGGCGGCAGGCTGCTCCAAGTTTGACGATAAAACTAAACCTTCTGACGAAAAATTCGACATAATACCGAAACAGACGGCAACTTATCAGTTTTCATCGCCTTTGCCTTTTAATTTTGCCCTTATTGATGAAATGTACGAGTACAACAAGACTCTGCAAAAATCAAAGGTTACCTCGCTTTATAACAATTTGCCGATGCCTTATATCTCTTTTCTTGAAGAAAATTTTCAGAGCAACCGTGGCGAAAATACCGACATAAAATCTTTCGATGATTTTGCAAAATACGTTAAATATGCCCAAAAAAAAGGTTTTGAGTTCTTTTACGTTTTAAATTCGCCAAAACCGTTTTCGGAAGAAACTTTTAAAAAGCATGAAAAAGATTTTTATAACCTGCTTGACCAATTGCACAATATCGGCTGTAACAACATAAAGGTCGCAAATTCACAGGTTGTGGATATAATCCGTGCCTATAAGCATAATTTTAATATAACCTTATCGACATCTTTTGAATTTCGCAATATACCGCAGTATCAGAACATGCTCTATACTGCAAAAAGCATAAAATCGATAAACACGGCAACGGACAACAACCATAATTTCCGTTTTCTAAAAAATTTAAGAAAAGAATTTCCGACAACACCGATAGAACTAATTGTCAATGAAAGATGTATTTACGGCTGTCCGGGCAGAATACCGCATGCTTCAACGTTTTTCTGCATTTGGGACTGCTACGGTTTGCTTAAAAAAATGGGACATATCGCCTATTTTTGCAAATGTAATTACGTTTTTCCGTGGGATTTGGAATACTATTCCGCAATCGGAATCAACCATTTCAAACTGATAAGTTTTCCTTTGAGGGCAAAATTCGACAGTATTTTCTTTTTGAGAAACTATATCGACTGCGTTGAAAAGGGCATTGACAATATGACGGTAAACGACTTTTTCAGCGGAATTTATGATATCCACGACATCAGAACAAAAAATGATGTGAAATTGTCCGAAATAAAAGATTTGTTCCCCGATATAAGACATTTTGTCAAATTCGGCAGCAAGTGTGCGGATATTTGCGGTGTTGAGTGCCGATACTGCTTTGAATGTGCGGAAAAATTAAAGAAAACGGGTATTTTTGAATAATTCTGAAAATATTAAAATAAAGGCTTTTCATCTTTTTGGTTTGTCCTGTAATGAGGGAGAGGAACTTTCGCTTATTTTTTATGACGATAAAATCTACATAGAAGATTTATTATCAAAAGAAATGCTTTTAAATATCGAAAACAGTGAAATCAACGATATACAAATTTTTGAGCAGGAAGATTTGGATTATGAATTTCCCTTTTTCAAAACTTTAATCGGTTATGGCGCTTTTGGAGCCGCAGGCGCTGTTTTAGGCGGCTTGACGGGGGTTAAAAGTATTTGCCGAAAATATCTTTGTCTTCGGACGAACAATAACGAATTTGTTTTTGAAATTAATCCGAAAGACGTTTCTTTGCTTGACAAATTGTCGGGATAAATCTGACCTCTCTCGCATTAGTACAAATTTTTCGGTAGATTAAAGTCTACCCTATCTGTCGCAGTAAACGGACAACATAAAAAAAAGGGCTAACCTTCGTTAACCCTTTCATACTTTGTCATATCTGTTTTAATTATTCATATTTATGTTTGTATTCCAAATATTGTTCGTAGAATGATTTTTCTTCTTTTTCTTCTGTTTGTTGTTGTTCTTTGTTTTTGTTACGTTCTATTTCTCTGTTCTTGTCATCAACATCGAGTTCATATTTTGCACGAAATTCAGCCATCTGTCTTGCATATTTTTCTTCTTCTGTTTCGGCTGATTTTACACCGTACATTGATTTATATAATTCAGCATTTGTCGGTGCTGCTTTTTTATCAGCATAGCCCTGAGTGCTTTCTTCTTTTTGGGATTGAGTTGAAACCTGTCTGTTAATCATTGAATTGTTGTTACTAATCATTGCAGATGACAAAGCATTTATAATCATTTTAATTTCTCCATTCACACTTACCTTACGTTTCCCTTAAAACTCCTCAATTTTGAAAATTGACTAAAAGTGTGCAAAATGTTAAGAAATGTAAACTAGACCTTTAAGTGTTTCTTGATGGAGAGCATACTGCCGCCTGCGCCAAAGCCGATTGCTATGATAAACAAAGTGAGTGTTACAAGATTTTCCGCAAGCATAGGCGAGGGCACCATAAAGTATTCATGCACCTTTAAAAGCCATTGCTGAACGGCACTCATCGGTATTAAAGCGAGTAATGCCGATATGAAACCGTAAATTGCGCCCTGCAAAATCAACGGTATTTTGATATACCAGTTACTTACACCCATAAGCCGCATAATCTCGATTTCTTCTTTTTGGTTCTGGATTACAAGGTGAATAGTGTTGTTGATAATCGCTATGGTCAAAATTGCCACGAAAATTACGACAACAAGCGTCATTGTGTGGACAACTTTGTTAAACACTTCCATCTTTTTAACAAGGTCGGAGGCATACGACAAATCCTCAACTTCGGGCATGGGTTTGATTTGTTCATATACGGCATTAATATTTTCGGGGGTATCAATGCGGACATGCAGCGTGTCAGGCAGAGGGTTTGTTATTTCCGCAACATCATAATCGTTTTTCATTTTAGACCATGCTTCTTCTTTTGTGATAATTGTTACCTTGATAACGTGGTCTAACTCTTTAATTCGGCTTGAAATATGTTCGGGGGTTGCATCGGGTTTTAAATAAACCGAGATTTCAAGCATGTTTCCGAACTGTTTTACAAATTCCGTCAGAGAAATGGTTGTTCTGAACAGAGCGCCGAAAATAGTCAAAATAGCCGCCATTGTTGTTATAATGGCTATATTTATCCAGCCTGTTCTGTATATGCCTTTTAAAGTTTCCATTATTATTCTGGAGGTAATTCTGATTTCTCCGAGCCAGTCTTTCGGAATACCTTCTTTGACTTTCTTTTTAAACTTTATTGATTTTCCGTTCGGTGTTTCGTTAGTCATAAGTACCTGCCAAATCATCTCTTACGATTTGTCCCTGTTCCATACGGATTACACGTTTTTTGAAGTAATCCACCATTGCCCTGTCGTGAGTAGCAATCAAGATGGTTATGCCTTTTTGGTTAATGTGTTCCAAAATCTGCATAACTTCCATTGAGTTTTTGGGGTCTAAATTACCCGTAGGTTCGTCTGCAATCAAAAGCGGAGGGCCGTTTACGATTGCTCTTGCAATACTGATTCTCTGTTGTTCGCCGCCCGATAATTCAGACGGTTTTGCCCGCATTTTGCCTGCAAGTCCGACGACTTTTAGGGCGCCGAGTGTTCTTGCTTCGATTTCTCTGCTGCTCATGCCGAGTGTTCTGATAACGTAGGAAACATTATCAAAAACACTCTGGTTTTGAAGCAGTTTATAATCCTGAAACACAATGCCCATACATCTTCTGAGTTTAGGCACCTGTGCATCGGGTAATTCGGCAACGTTGGTAGAGCCTATCATAACCGTTCCCGAGGTGGGAACTTCTTCACGGTATAAAAGTTTCATCAGGGTTGATTTACCCGCACCGCTTGAGCCTGTCAGGAACACAAATTCGCCCGACATAATATCAAGGTTGATGTTTTTTAATGCGTAATTGTTTTTATACCGTTTTGTTACGGCTCTCATCTGAATCATTTATTTTACAAGTCCTTTAATTTTTTCTGCAAGTTTTTCGCCCGTTAATCCGTAGTATGCCATAAGTTCGTTTGCCGTACCCGTCTGACCGAATTGGTCATTGATACCTATTCTGGTTACTTTTACGGGGTATTCGGCACATACGGCTTCACAAACTGCACCGCCAAGTCCGCCTATTACGGAATGGTTTTCAACCGTTGCAACTTTTCCCGTTTTCTTTGCCGAGTCAACGATTGTTGTTGCATCAAGCGGTTTTACAACGGGTGCGTGAACGACTTCAACGCTTATGCCCTCTTTTTCAAGAATTTCTGCCGCTTTTAAGACTTCGCAGGTCGTTTCGCCGTTTGTTACAACGGTGATGTCCTTACCCTCTTTCATTACAACGGCTTTATTCGGATTGAATTTATATTCGCCCTCGGGGAAGATTACGGGCAGGTTTGCTCTTGAAACACGGACGTAAACAGGGCCTTTGTATTCAGCCACCCATTTGATTACTTCACGTACTTCTGTTGCATCAGCGGGGGCTATAACCGTCATATTCGGAATTGCTCTCATAATTGCAACGTCTTCCAAAGCCTGATGGCTTGCGCCGTCCTCACCGACGGTGATACCGCAGTGTGTTGCGACAACTTTTACGTTAAATTTCGGATAGCAGACGCCGTTTCTGATTTGTTCCCATGCTCTGCCCGATGCAAATACCGCAAAGGTTGAAACAAAAGGCACTTTTCCTGTTGTTGAAAGACCTACCGCCATTGTAACCGCATCTTGTTCTGCAATACCCGCATTGAAAAATCTTTCGGGGAAGGCTGCCTTAAAGTGTTTTGTCATTGTTGAACCCGAAAGGTCGCAATCAATAACAACGATGTCTTTATTTGTTTTTCCGAGGTCTGCAAGTGTTAAACCGTATTCGCCTCTTGCTGATTTTTTTATTACTTCTGTCATTTCTGTTTCCCCCGTTATTTCAATTCTTCCAATGCCTGTGCAAGCTGTTCGTCATTAGGTGCTTTACCGTGCCAGCCTGCCTGATTTTCCATAAAGGAAACACCCTTTCCTTTTACCGTATTTGCAATGATTACGGTCGGTTTGTCGGTTGATTCTTTACCCTTTTCAAGTGCTTCGTAAATTGCCTCGATGTCATGACCGTCGATTTCAATTACGTTCCAGCCGAAAGCCGCAAATTTAGCGCCTGCATCGCCTATTGCCATTACATCTTCGGTATTTCCGTCAATCTGAAGTCTGTTTCTGTCAACAATACCTATAAGGTTGTTTAATTTGTAGTGAGCCGCATTCATTGCTGCTTCCCAGATACTTCCTTCCTGAAGTTCGCCGTCACCCATAAGGGCAAATACTTTTGAGTCTTTTTTGTCTAATTTTAAGCCCAAAGCCATACCGCATGCGATTGAAAGTCCCTGTCCGAGTGAACCTGTTGAAACTTCAATACCTTTTAATTTAGTGCAGCAGGGGTGACCCTGTAATTTTGTTCCGAATTTTCTGTATTCGAGTAAATCTGCTTCGGGAAAATATCCGCAGTGAGCGAGGATAGAATATATAGCCGCCGATGCGTGACCCTTTGACAAAACAAATCTGTCACGATTTTCAAAATCGGGGTTTTTATCCCAATCGGGATACTGTTTCATAACTTTTGTGTATAAAACCGTTAAGATGTCTATTGCCGAAAGGCTTCCGCCGGGGTGTCCCGATTGTGCATTGTGAATCATTCTCACAATGTTTGCACGAAGTTTTTTGGCAACTGTTTTGATTTCTTCAATTTCTTCTTTTGATAATACTTTTAACATAAATCACCTGTTTTCTTCTATACTGCAACATTACTTTTTATTCATTATAACCTTAAAAACAAATAATGGTAAAGTGGGAAACATTCTGTTAAATCTTGACGGTTCTTTAATTAACCGCCAAAGCCACTCACAGCCTAATTTTCTGAAGATTAACGGCGCTCTTTTTACATTTCCCGCCCAGACGTCAAAACTGCCGCCAACACCTACAAACATTGTGTTTTGAAACTCATTTTTATATTTGTTTATAAAAATCTCCTGTTTGGGTACACCGAGAGCCGCAAGAACGAGTTTCGGACAGGACTGTTTCATCTCGTCGATTATTGCTCTTTCTTCATCTTCTTTGAAATATCCGTTTTTTTTGTAACAGATTTTCAGATTAGGGTATTCGTTTTTTAAGTTTTCACAAGCCTTTTGGATTGTTTCTTCTTTTGCGCCGATAAGTGCAACGGGCAGAGAATTTTCCGCACAATGTGCAATTAGTTTTTTGGAAAATTCAATCCCCGGAATTTGCTGCTGTTTAATACCGTAAAGCATAAGGGCAAGTTTTATACCAAAACCGTCAGGGATAACCAAATCGGCATTTTTTAAAATTTCCGAAAATTCCTGATTTTTTTCACCGAGAGCAATCATTTCGGGGTTAATTGTAACGGTTTGGGTATTTTGTTCCTCTGTTTTGTCAAGGACGGTTTTTAATGCCTCGTCAAAACTCAGCAAATCTACTTTATATCCCAATATTTCAGCAGTTTTTCTCTCCATACAAACATTATACAGGAAAAAAGCCGAAAAGTCCTATTTTGTAATATTTTTTACAACTTTTTGAGGTAATTATCTGTCTGTTACCACAAAAATACTTGTAACCCTTTATGTCTATTGTCATTGCGAGCGAACAAAGTGAGCGTGGCAATCTTTTTCGGGGATTACTTCGGACAAGCCTCGTAATGACGTATTAAGTTGATTTTTGTGGTAACTTATGAATAATTTCTCTGTTTTATTTTATTCAAAATTGTTTGTTACGCCGTAAAGATACTCAATAATCTGTTCAAAATAGGGTATGGAAACAGAGCCGTTTACGATAATATCCCATTTGTGCTTGTGGGGAAGAATATATTTTTCCGATGCCTCTCTTATGTATTTTAACTGTTTAAGGGCATTTTCCCTGTTTTGATTTCTTGATGCGGCACGAGCCAAAAATCTTTCTTCCTGCTCCTGACGGTCGATATCAATATAAATTTTGATATCAAACAAGTCGTAAACATTGTCATACATAGCCGCCAAGCCCTCAACCGCAATGATTTTCTGCGATTTTGCAGGCAGAGAATGGGGAATATTTACACCGCTTCCGTTGATTAGATATTGCGGGGTCATAACATCATATCCGTCTGCAAGCATTTTAATATCTTCTTTTAATTGCTCCGTCATAAAGTTACTCGGTGCATCAAGGTCATAGCCCGATTCGAGAAACTTGTCAAAACCGCCGTGCTGTTTGATTAATTCGGAAATATCGTTAAAATAATTGTCCGTACTGATAATTTCTACGGGCAGATTGAATTTGCCGATAGCCTTTTTGATATGTTTGCAGATAGTAGTTTTTCCGCTTGCCGATTCTCCGCAGATACCAATCATGATTTTCTTTGTCGGATTTTCAATCATTCTTTTTGTAAAACGGGGAACGAAATCTTCTTTGACTCTTTTGATAAAAGGTGTTTCGGCATCTTTATCGATATTTAAAATATATTCAAACTCTTTTTGCAAAATGTAGGCAAGCATGCCTCTGCCCTCTTTTGTTGAAAAATCGGGTTTTTTAATTTTCTTGCTCTGTTTATCTTTTAATCTTTGCATCATAGCAATTACTCTTTCGTTTTGGGATTTAATGTTTTTTGTTATTCTGCCTGTTCTGATTGTTCTGATTGTTCGGCAGTTTTCTTTTCCTGCTGTTTGAACTGCATTTCATAAAGATGTTTGTATTCGCCGCCTTCTATTTGCATAAGTTCTTCGTGTGTGCCGAGTTCGACAAGTTCGCCCTCGTTAATTACGGCAATTCTGTCTGCGTTTTGGATTGTTGACAGTCTGTGTGCGATTACAAATACAGTTTTATCTTTCATAAGGTTGTCTATTGCCTTTTGAACGATTGCTTCGGATTCGTTATCAAGAGCAGAAGTCGCTTCATCAAGAATAACGATATCGGATTGTCTTATCATTGCTCTTGCGATTGCAACACGTTGTCTTTGTCCGCCCGACAAACTTGTTCCTCTTTCGCCGACAACGGTATCCAGACCATCGGGGAGAGTGTTTATAAATTCTTCAAGGTGAGCGCTTTGAACAACGGCTTTCAGTTCATCTTCCGTTGCATCGGGTCTGCCCATAAGAATATTTTCTCTGATTGTTCCCGCAAAAATGAAATTATCCTGAAAGACTATCGACATAATACCTCTGAGAGAATTTATGCTGAAATCTCTGATATCCGTTCCGTCAATCTTGATAGAACCACCTTTAACGTCGTAAAATCTCGGAAGTAAGTTTACGAGAGTAGTTTTTCCGCCGCCCGAGTTTCCGACAATTGCCATCGTTTCACCTTTTTTAACCGTTAAGTTGAAGTTTTTGATTACAGGAATATTTTTTACGTATTCAAAGTTGACGTTTTCAAAGGTTACGGCATCATTAATACCTGTAATTTCTTTTGCGTTTTCTTTTTCTTTTATTTCTGATTCGAGGTCAAACAATTCAAATACACGGCTTAAAGATACAAAGAACTGCTGAATTGCGGTTAAAGTATCGCCGAGGTTTTTCATAGGTTTATACAGCATAATCAAAGCGGCAAGGAAAGATGCAAATTTACCGATTGTCATATCACCCGTTAAAATCAAATGGTTTCCGTACCAGAGAACTATTGCAAAACCTATTGATGCAATAAAGAACATCGAAGGTGATGCAAGTGCAACACGTTTTGTCAAAGACATGTGCAAATCAAAGATTTCTTCAATCTGGTTGTCAAAAATTCTGTACTGTCTGCCGCCCAAATTGTAGGCTGTGATTGTTCTGTTTCCGCCGCAGGTTTCAAAGTAATTGGTTGACATATCACCCGTAACCGCAAGCGATGCGTTTGAAGTTCTCAAAATACGTTTTCTGAGCATTGCCGCAGGAATGATTGCCGCAGACATTACGACAACACCGACTAAAGCAAGTTTCCAAGAGTTGTATAAAAGAACACAGACAAGAGCAATTGAGCCGATACCCGTTGTCAAAATGGTCTTAATCTGGTCAAGAATTGTTGATGCCGAAATTATAGGGTCTGTCAAAAATCTTGAAATAATTGTTCCCGATGAATTTACATCGTAAAATCTTGTATTTAAAGTCAACAGTTTTTCATAAGCCTTTTTCTGAACGTAGTTTGTAACCTTTTTCATAGTCCAGTTTGTAAGATAAACGTTCAGGTATTTAACAACACCCTGCACGATTGCAAAAGCGATAATTGCAAACGGGATTAATATTGCATACAAATCTCTTTGAGGCGATGCAGGTGCATTGATAACTTTATCCATATAAGGCTGGATTGCAAATGCCGTAACCGCATCTAAAAGACCTGCGGGCAGCGAGATTGCAAAGTTAATTATTGCTCTGCCCAAAAAGGGTTTTAAAAACGGGAAAAATCTGACTAATAAATATTTATACTGAAAAGACGTTGAAGCCTGTGTTTGCTTTAAAACCAGTTTATCGTCCTGTTGAGGTTCTATAATTTCCATATTCATCTTCCGTTAAAAATTCTTTATACCATTTTACCGCAAAAATTATTTTTGAAAACATTAACACTTTGTTTAATAAAAAATTTTTAAGAAAAGTTTATAATATAACCGAGAATAGTTTAATTTTTTCGGGGGGTCGGAAATGAAAAAATATTTATGGTTTATTTTGTTTGTATTGTTCTTATCTCCTGTTGTTTGTGCAAAAGACTGTGTAACGGGATTTGCATGCTCGATAAATGGTGAAAAAGAACAGGTTGAAACAACTGACGGTAATATTAATGGAGAAAATAACCAAAATGCCGAAAAACCGAAAAAGAACAAAAAAAAGAGAAAAAGTTTTTTTGTAGATGGCGGAGAGTATAACAGACCCGAATATACCGAGATTTTTATGAAAAATATTATTATGCCGTAAGTGCCGAAAGGGATTGCCACAAAATGCTTACGCATTTTTCGCAATGACGATGTATTTGCAGTTGTAGGGCAGGCTTTATTCTGCCGAAGATACTTCCTTTAAAATTTCTTTTGTAATACCTGTTTCAAACAATTTTGACGATAAATATTCGTATTTATCCAAATGAAAACTTTCCTTTTTGTCTTTTGCAAATTCGTCATAAATCTCATCATTATACGGATAATCAGGACGGACAAGTACAAACCACCAGCCGTCTTTAAATATTAGTTTCCAGCCGAGTTCCTGTAACTTAACCGAAAGAGGTATATCTGTCATCGGGACGGACTTGTTATTACTGAACAGTAAAACAATATCCGTCGGATAGTCCGTCACCACGCTCATCGGGTTTTCGCCCTCCTGTTTTGCAAAATTCTTTATTTTTTCAAGAAGTTCGGGGTTGTAAACCTCCTCATAACGTCCGTCCATAAAGATTTTGTTTTGGGGATAAAGTTTATAAGCACAAAAACTTCCGTAGGTCATATCCGTAAACAAATTTCCCGAAAGTTTTTTCTGTTTTATAAATTCAACGGCCTGATAAGGATATTGAATCAGGCTGATTTTTTTTGCCCCGTTGCCGACATTGATAACGACGGCCGACAGGAGAATAATAACGGCATAAACGATTTTGTTTTCGGGATTGTTCAGCCATTTGAGAACTTTGTTTTTGTTCAAAATCTCAAAAATATCGTCAAACATAAAAATTGACGAGGTTATCACAAAAAACGGTATCAGCTTTGCATACAAAACAGACAAAAAGCCTGTTGAAAGCATTAAAAACAGTTTTGTTTTGTCGTAATTTTTAAAATCAGCCTTTTGCGAAAGCAACTGACCGAAGAAAATTCCGAACATAAAAGCAAAATAAACAATAAAATTAACTGCCTGCCCGTGAATTACAAACGGAGATTGCCATTCCTGAATTAACGTTCTGTCCATTGTTCCCGCCGTGAACAGAAATTTTACATAATCAATACCGTAGGGATTAATAAAGAGCATTGCAAAAGAAACAAAAAGCGTTATCAGATACGGTTTAAAATCTTTTTTGTTAAGTGCTTCTCCCAACGCATAAAGCGCCAAAATTCCGAGTCCGCTCAGACAGCCGCCGTGCGTATTTGCCCAGACAAGCATTAAAACCGGAACAAAGCAAAGCAGATACTTTTTGTTGTAATTTCTGTAACCTTCAAGAATTACAAGCAGTAAAGCGAAAAACAAAAACGTAAACAAATGACATCTTATTGTCGGAACAAAGGCTATTTTAGCGGCAAGCGCCGCAAGTGCAAAATATAAAATCTGATAAGGAACAGAAAATTGCGGTTTTCTGATTTTTACGCACAACACACACAGCGACATAATCGCAAAAATCAAAAGCTGCTGCAAAATAACAAGCATTTCAAATTTGGTCTTGTGAAAAAATTCCGAAAGCGTTGTAACCCAATAAATTACAACACTTGCGCCGTATTCGTGGTCAAGCCACACTGGGTTTGTCTGAGTATAAGAATAAAAATCGTGCATCAGAACTTTGCCGTTTTCAACAACGCTCATGCCGGCAATAAGTCTTGCAAAAAGGTCATAGTCGGGTTTTACGTGATAAACGAGCGCACAGCACCAAAGCAAAAGAACGATAAAAAATATTAAAACCTTAAATCTGTTCATTTTCACCGCTTTCTGTCGGTATTATCACGGTAAAGGTTGTTTCGCTGTCATCTTTTACATCAACTTTTACATTTCCGCCATGCGCCTTTACGATTTTGTTTACGCAGTATAAGCCTAATCCCGTTCCGATATAAGAAAATTTGTTTATACCCGTATAATATTTCTGAAAAATCAGTTCAATATCTTCGGGATTAATTTTTTCGCCGACATTTGTAACTTTTATAACGGCATTATCTTCCTGTTTTTCGAGTGATATTGTGATTGTTGTGTCTGCAAAGCCGTATTTTGAGGCATTTAAAATCAGATTGTGCAAAACTCTTTTAAAGTGTATCGTGTCAATTTCCGCAAAAACAGGCTCGTCGGGCTTGTTTAATAAAGGCTTTTGCTGTTTGGAATTTAATATCGGGTACAAATCCTGAAAAATTTCAGCAATGTAGCCGTTTAAATCGGTTTTGGTTTTCGAAAGAACGATTTCTGTCTGCTGATATTTGTATGTTTGCAAAAGCATTTCCGAAAGTTCGATTAAATCTTTATCCGAGCGGAGCATCATTTCCAAAACTTCCTTCTGGCTTTCGGAAATTTCGCCGAAGGTGCCCGACAAAAACATTTTTATCGTATTGACTTCCGCAATAACGGGGGTCTTTAAATCATGCGTCAGAGCCGCAATAAAGTCGTCCTTGAACTTTTGCGCCTCTTTTTCTCTTTCAATGCTCTGTTCAAGAGATTTATTCTGCTCCATCAAAATCTGTTTGTATTCCGCAAGCATAGCCTCTCTGTCTTTGAGAGCCTCAAGCATTTTTGCGGTCGCCGTTTTGATTTGCTCGTTTTTAAAGGTTTCAAGATTAATGTTAAACTGACCGTATCTGATTTGCCTAATCATTTTCAGCGCCTGTGTTTCACTGCGTTTTTGGTTTTTCTTCATTCTGAAAATTTCCGCAGCCAGAGTGATTACGGTAAGAATTAAACATATACAGATTAAAAACAGAATTTTCATACTTTTTATAATAGCATAAAAAACGGCTGTATTTCAAAATACAGCCGTTAAATTTCTTTTTTGCGAAATTAGCCTTTCATTTGGTTTGCAACTTCTTCCGCAAAGTTATCGCTGCGTTTTTCAAGTCCTTCGCCGAGAACCCAGCGAGTGAATGACTTGATTGCAAAATGGTCTTTGATAATGTTTTCAACTGTTTCATCGGGGTTTTTGATGAAAGGTTGTTCCAAAAGACATTTTTGAGCCATTAACTTATTGACTCTGCCTTCAACGATTTTTGCTCTGATGTTTTCGGGCTTCTTCGCAAGGTCTTCTTTACCCATTTCAATACGGGTTTCTTCATCGATAACTTCCTGAGGAATTTCCTGTCTTGAAACAAATTCGGGAGCCGAACTTGCGATGTGTAAGCATACGTCTTTTTGAACAACTTCGTCAGCCTTATCAGTGTTTAGAAGAACACCGATTTTACCGTTGTGAATGTAAGTTGCGGGGTTGCCTTCAACTTTAATAAATCTTCTTACGGTAATTTTTTCGCCGATTTTAGCGATTTTTTCTTTGATGATGTCTTCTACTTTTTGACCGCATTTTGCGCAGGTTGAAGCAAGCAATTCTTCAACGTTTGCAGGATTTACTGCCGCTACCTGTTTTGCAAGGTTAAGAGTTAATTCTGCAAATTCGGGGTTTTTTGCAACAAAGTCGGTTTCGCAGTTTACTTCAATCATAACACCGACGTTTCCGTCAATGTATGAAGAAACCAAACCTTCAGCCGCAATTCTTGACATTTTCTTGTCAGCAGAAGCGATACCTTTTTGTCTTAAAAATTCCATAGCCTTTTCCATATCACCGTCGGTTTCGGTCAAAGCCTTTTTGGCATCCATTATGCCTGCTCCTGTTTTTTCACGAAGTTCTTTTACTTGTGCTGCTGTTATTGCCATTGTTTTTTCCTTTCAAACTATTCAGCCGCAACCGGTTCTTCTTCGGTTTTAGCATCTTCTTTAACTTCTTCAACACCTGCATCTTTTGCCGTTACGGATTCGATTTTTGCTGTCGTGTTTGCTTTGTTTTCACGAAGTTTTTTGCCTTCTGCAACTGCATCTGCAAGTTTTGAAACGATAAGTTTAATTGAACGAATAGCATCGTCATTGCCCGGGATAATACAATTAATTCCGTCGGGGTCTGCGTTTGTATCAGCAAGACAAATAACGGGAATGTTTAATTTGTTTGCTTCTTTAATTGCAATGAATTCTTTCTTTTGGTCGATTACTACCAAAATATCGGGCATGCCTCTCATTTCCTTGATACCGCCTAAAGTTTTGCTCAATTTTTCAAGGTTTTTGTTGATTTGTGCAATTTCTTTTTTCGGTAACTTTTCTGCACAACCCGAGTTGATAAATTCTTCTGTTTCACGAAGTTTGTTGACTCTGCCCTTGATGGTTTCATAGTTAGTCATCATGCCACCGAGCCATCTGCGGTTAACGTAGTAAGCGCCGACTCTTACTGCTTCTTCAGCAACAACATCTGCTGCCTGCTTCTTTGTTCCTACGAAAACAACATTTTTTCCCTTTGCTGCATAATCTCTGACCATTGCGTATGCTTCATCAAGTTTTTGGGTTGTTTTTCTGAGGTCTAAAACGTAAATCCCGTTTCTTGCACCGTAAATATACGGTTTCATTTTGGGGTTCCATCTTTGTGTTTGGTGTCCGAAGTGAACTCCTGCGTCCAATAATTCAATCATTGATGCTACCGGCATCTTGGTTCTCCTTTTTCTTTATGTACTACTCCGAATATATTCTTTCCCATCTTTTTAAAGACTAAGCCTGCGCCTATCGTACTAAAATATATTCACAAGAACATCATAATATAAACAAAAATTTTTTCAAAACATTTGATAATAAAATTTGGAATTTATCCAACGTTACCACAAAAATTATCCTAATACGTCATTACGAGGCTTGTCCGAAGTAATCCCGGAAAAGGATTGCCACGTTCACTTTGTTCACTCGCAAAGACGATAAATATTATAATTTATAACTGTTTTTGTGGTAACAGATAGAAAGACACCTGAATTTTTAAAACTTTTTCAGCGGGGTAGAAGGTCTTGAATAAGACGAGATAAGTTCAAAATATTTTTCTATCGCCTTATAGCCCGTTAACATTTCGTTTGAAACATTTGCATATTTTGAAGCGGATAAGAAACTCAATTCTTTTGCTCTGATTTGAAGAATTTTTTCGGCGTCCATACGCTGAGTTTTATTGAGCGAGATTGCCGCCTGCTGTAAAAAGGCTATTTCTTCGGAAATCTGAATGACAGTTGAAAATTCCAGCCTGTTAAAATCGTATTTTCTTAAAAGGGCTCTTTCTTCTCTCGTAATTTGTCCTCTGATAACAGGAGCGCCGTAAACCTGTTTTTTAAGCATGTACGTATTGGCAATATTTCTGTGTGACTGCGGGATTTCACTTCTTGCCGTCATTGCGACCATGCCCAAAGAATTTAAAGCATCACTGTCTAACAGTCCCGCTTCCCCTATTGCAGAAACCGATTCTTCAGGTAACAAGCGCTGTAAAGCCGCCCGAACGTCGTCTGTCTGATAATCCCCTTTTATCATAGAAAAAATAAAGTCATATGCCTTTCCTAACTTAATAATAAAATATTCAAAAAAATTTGTCATTAGTTTGTAATAAAATTATAAGTTTTTTGTATTAAAATAAAGATATGTTTAAGTACGATGTAATAGTAGTAGGATTAGGACACGCAGGCTGTGAGGCTGCAATAGCGGCGGCAAAACTCGGAGCAAAGGTTTTGGCGGTATCTCTGAATTTGGATAATATTGCCCTTATGCCCTGCAATCCCGCTGTCGGAGGCCCTGCAAAATCCTGTCTGACAAGAGAAGTCGATGCTCTGGGCGGTATTATGGGAATAGCCGCCGATGCCACTTACATGCAGATGAAAATGCTTAATTCCTCAAAAGGCCCTGCCGTCAGGGCTTTGAGAGCGCAATCCGATAAAAAAGAATACTCTCTTTTTGTCAGAAAACTGCTTGAAAAAGAAGATAATCTTTACCTTAAACAATGCACCGCAACCGAACTTATGGTTGAAAACGGCAAGGTTGTCGGAATTAAAGACGAATTTGGGCTTGAATACCATGCTCCCGCCGTGGTTTTAACAACGGGAACCTCTCTTGAAGCAAAAATCTGGGTTGGTCTGCAATCGGCACCGTTTGGGCGCCTTGGCGAAACAAACGCAAAAGGCTTGTCCGCTTCACTTGAAAAATACGGGATAAAACTCGGCAGACTCAAAACGGGAACGCCCGCAAGAGTGGATTCAAGAAGTATCGATTATTCAAAAACCGAACTTCAGCCGGGTGATGAAACGCTGCACTTCTTTTCGTTTCTGCCCGACAGACCCGTTCGGAAACAGTATCCCTGCTATTTAACCAGAACAACTGACAAAACAAAAGAAATTATTCTTGCAAATCTCGACAAATCACCTATGTATTCGGGCAAAATTCACGCAAGAGGCCCGAGATACTGCCCGTCTATTGAGGATAAAATAGTCAGATTTGTAAATAATCCTTCGCACCACATCTTTTTGGAGCCTGAAAGCAAAAGCAATTACGAAATTTACGTCGGCGGCTTTTCAACGAGCCTGCCCGCTCCCGTTCAACTCGAAATGTTAAAATCTCTCCCGGGACTTGAAAACGTTCACGTCATAAAACCCGCCTATGCGGTTGAATATGACTATATCCCCGCCGTTCAGACAAAACATTCTCTAATGAGCAAAAATATTGAGGGGCTTTTCTTCGGCGGACAGATTAACGGCACAAGCGGTTATGAAGAAGCCGCAGCACAGGGACTTGTGGCGGGTATTAATGCCGTTAACTACATCAACCATAGAGAACCTTTGATTTTACCGAGAGAATCTTCTTATATCGGTACTCTGATTGACGATTTGGTAACAAAAGACATTGACGAGCCGTACAGAATGCTGACTTCCCGCTCCGAATACAGACTGCTTTTAAGACAGGATAATGCCGATGAAAGACTGACCGAAATCGGCTATAAACAAGGCTTGGTAACGGAAGAGCGCTATCGGTATTTTAAAGAAAAATCAGAAACCGTTAAACAGGAAATAGAACGCTTCAGACAGACAAAAATAAGCGCCACCGCAGAAGTCAACGAAAAACTTGCAAAAGTCGGCGAACATATCAACGAGGGTATGAGGCTTTATGAACTCATCAAAAGACCGAACATCGATTATGCTTTAATAAAAGAACTTGATGAAAAAACAAGAGAATTAAATTATCGTTATGAAATCGGCGAACAGGTAGATATTTCAATCAAATACGATGGATATATCAAAAGACAACTCGAACAGGTTGAAATGTCGGCAAAAGCAGACAGAATAAAGATACCGACGGATATTGATTATTCCAAAATCAAACAGATATCAACCGAAACAAAAGAAAAACTTGAAAAAATCAGACCCGCAACACTCGGGCAGGCATCGAGAATAGGCGGAGTCAAACCTGCGGATATAGCGGTTTTATCGGTACTCATTGAGTCAAGAGCCTATAAAAACTGTGAATAATATTTAAGATTTTATCCATAAGTTACCACAAAAAATAAATACGTCTTTGCGAGGAACAAAGTGACGAAGCAATCCCTGAAACCGAAAGGGACTGCCACTGGCAAATGCCCTCGCAGTGACGTATTAGATTGATTTTAGTGAAAACTTACGGATAATTGCTTTTAATATTTGATTTTTTAAAAATTATCATTAATTTAAAAACATCATACAAATGAATGTATAAATACAGAGAGAAGATATGATAATTTGTAAAAGAGAATATGGCTGAGGAATTTCTGTATGCCCTTCAGGTACAGACTGCAAAAAATTTTAGATTTTAAAACAAGAAAAAAAGAGCAGCAATTGCAGGTTGTAATCAGGGCACAGCAGGAAGTTCAAAAAGCAGAAGGAATGATTGAACTTAACAACAAAGAAATCGCCTCAACAAGAGCAAATATGAAAAAAGCCGATTTTCACATGCTTGATGCCTATGACAAATATCTTAAATCACTATACGAAAAAGGTGTTCAACTTGAAGAAATCAAACAAAAAGCCTTAGAGGTTCTTGCAGAGGAAAAAAGAAAACTTACCGATATGGAAAAAGAGGTTAAAGCCCTCGAAAACCATAAAGAAAAAATGAGAGAAGTCTATAAAGAAGAAGAAAAAGCAGCAGAATTAAAAAGGTTATCCGAAGTCGCCGTCCAGAAGTTTTTTGCAAGACGGCGGGAAGCGGAAGAAGATGCAGAAAGAGAAGCAAGAAGGAATAAAAACAAGTGAAGATAGAAGCCGCAGCAGAAAATACAAATCTGAAAGCAAAAATAGAAAAATTTTATCAGAACGAAACATCAACAATGTTTCAGGATTTACTGAAACAGGGTTTAATTTCAATGGAAACTATGCCGCAATCCTTTTTTCAGGAAGATGATTTCTCCGTTCGGGACTTTTTGTCTTCAAACAATATTGATATAAAAAATTTAAAGGCTTCATACAAATACGATTGTCTGACAATGGACAGAGATGATGCAATGTTTTTTGCAAATTCGATAAAAGGCGAAAATTACAGTTTTTCTGTCAACGGTGAAGTCCTTATGCAAAATATGGCAAACGATGTTCAGTCAGTTGCAAAAACCTACAAAAGTGCGGAAGTTTCAAAAACTCTTATGGATATGCTTTCAAATTCACAGCAGACAAATAAGCCTGTCAGAATAGATTTCGGAAACGATATTTCCGCAATTCTTCGTGTAACCAAAGACGGAAAAATTAGTGCGGAATTTATCCCCTCGGACAAAGCCGCAGAAGAATATCTGAGAAACAACATTTCATATCTTGAAAGAACCTTTAACGAACAAAATATTCCCTATGCGGAATTATCATATCGAAACCAGAAAAAGAATAACCAAAGTCAAAATAAACAACGTAGCGACAAAGACGGAAAAGGAGAGGAATAATGAATGATTCATTTATTAATGCCTTAAATACACAAGTTGCGACACGACATTGGATTACGGGCATAACAGAAAACATGATTAACTGTTACACCCCGGGCTATCGTGAAAACAAAATCAACTTTAAAACCTATATGGGCGGTATTGATCCCGATTCTGTTTATAAAAGTCAAAGTCAGGGTAAATCAAACCCCGGTACTGCCGATGAAAACGTTTATCTTGAAGGCAAAGGCTTCTTTGTTATAAGAAACGAACAGGGCAGAATTTCTTATACAAGACTCGGTGAATTTAAGTTTGACGGTGAAGGTGTTTATAAAACTTCCGACGGACAAAGAGTTCAGGGCTACATTCTGAACGATAAAGGTGAAATTATGCAGGGTACAAAACCGATGGACGCAGATATCTTCACCGAAAGCACCCTTAACGGCGGAAGTGTTCAGATTCCGACAACGGATATTAAACTCTGGATAGACCCCAGCAATGGTAAATATCTCGGAAAATATGACGAATTTAAAATTGAAGGTGACGGCATTGTTTACGGAAAGGCTGACAAAGGAAAAGTTAAAACCCCGCTTTATAAAATTGCAATCATGAATTTCCACAACCCGCAGGAATTGTTTGAAATTAAGCCTTTACAATTTATCGAAACGGCTGAATCGGGTAAACCCGTTGTCAGTACGGGTGAAGTCAGAGGCGGTTTGATAGAAATGTCTAACGCAGGTTTGGGCGGAAACGTCAACTTCTTCAAAATGGCGCAGACTCAACTTAACGTTACAAACAAGTTAATTCAGACCAACAAACAACTGCTTCAGGAAGCAATCGAACTTATGAGCAGTTAGAACAGGTAAATAATAAATCCAATCAAATTCCATTCTTACTATTTATGCCGTTTGAAAAAACGGCTTTTTATTTGCCCGTTTTATGCCGCAGCAATTCCGTTAGTCTGGCAGTAATTAATAAACTGCTGATTTTCTTCGTTAATTTTTTGGGTTAAGGATTCGATTTTCAGGTTATCGGCACTGACAAGAGCGGCCTTGTATATTTTGTTTGCCTTATCCGCAAAGTCGGCTTGGTGTGCACTGTCTTGTGTCATCATATAGCCCAAAAATTGTGCATAAGTTCTGTAAAGTTCAATCTGTGCCAAATCAAGACCGAATTGTTTTGCGGTCAGCATGCCTTTTTCGAGATACATTTTTGCGGAAGCGGCATCACCTTTGGTCAGGTTAATTTCCGCAATAAGTTTTTGCAGATATACTGCAAGATGATATTGCGAGAACTTCGGATTTTGAGCAACTTCAAGCGCTTTCATTGCAACATGTTCGGCATTTTCTATTCCGTCTGTCATCATATTGTTTTGAGCAATAAATAACCATGAAATTAAAGCACCCGTAACGATTTTTTCTTTGGCAAAATACGTTAATTCTTCATTGAAAATTACGCTTGCCTGATTATAGTCGCCCTCTTGTGCGGTCAGCCATGCAAGCATAAGTTTGTAGATATGTTTGCCCGTTACATCATTTGCATTTTCGGCATATTTTGCATAATCAAACAATATGTTTCTTAAATTTTCTTTGTTATCCGATAACACCCTGTTTGTTGCGGAAATGAGATTTCTTTGGGCGATAAATTCGGGTTTGTCGTATTCGGGAACGTGTTCTAATGCTTCCAGAATTGAGTCCGAATCGTTAACTTTTCCGATAACGGTTAAGGCAAAAGCCTTTGCAATATTTAATTTAACGGTATATTCAGGCTCCTGAATACCGTTCATTTGCATAATTTCAACCGTATTATCGGCTATTTCAAGTGCTTTTGAGTTGCCCTGAACCGCATAGAGATAAACCATATTTACCGAAGTATCAAACCAAGACATAAAGAGCGATTTTGCGGCTTCTTCGTTATTTTCTTTTGAAAGCGCTTCTTCAAGTTGGGAAATGATATCGTTGTTAGCGAGATTTAAGCCTTCTTCGCAGTTGCCTGTTTTGTATAAAGCATGCAGTTTCTTAGCCTTGATGAGAGCCTTGTCGAGCGGAGAAAGTGCATCGTCGGCCGATTTTAATATCAAATCCGTTGTTTCGATTACGCCGTTGTAATCTGATATCAGATAGCATGCTTTTATCATATATCCGCATAACTCAATGAGTTTGGGAAGATTTTCCGTTTCATGAGCATTTTTAATCGGAGCGGTCAGATATTTTACGGCTTTTGACGGGATTGTTTTGTAAATGATTTTAGAGATAAGTTCCATTGCTTTTAACTGAATATCGGTATATTCCTGAGCGTTTTCATTGTAGCCCGTTTGAAGCAGTAATTGTTCCATTGCCAAAGTATAGATGTTATCATCGCCCAAATAAGCGCAAAGGCTTGCAGTTTCCTGCCATGCCTGAATAGCCGTTTCTCTTTCGTCACGGGATTGTGCCGCACTTGTTTTGATAATCGGATTGGAAAGAGCATAATTGCTCAAAACATAATATACTTTTTTGCAGATTACCTTAAATCTCGGGTCTTTGTTTGCTTCATTGAAGATTATTGACCACATGGACATGTTTTTAAAGGTGTATTCGTAATCGGAAACAGGCTGGATAAACATGTAATCCGTGAGTTTTTGCAGTAATTCACCTGCCTGTTCTACCGAAATATCCGTTACTGTTGCAAAGGCTTTTTTGTCAAACTTGTAGCCCATTATTGCCGCCGCAATTAAGGCATCTTTCATATCCTGATCGTTTATTGAATCAAATCTGAGTTTTATTATTTCATCAATATTTTTGGGCAGGAACGGAATTGGCTCGTCATCTTTAAATTTCATTGTGTTTGAACTGATGAAGATGTATCCGACGTCAAACAACAGAGCGAGGAATTGTTCCGTAAAGAAGATATTTCCCCTGCCTTTTTCGTTTACGGCATAACTTACTGCCGTCGGAACGACTTCCGTATTTGCGAAATTCTGAATGAATTTTGTTGTTTCTTCTTCGTTGAGATTGTTCAGATACATTGTCGCAAAGATATCCTGTTTTGCCAAATCCTTGTCAAAATAAGCCCTTGCGGAACATCTTTCCTTATAAGTTATGAATAATTTTGTTTTGTTGTTGATAATTCCTTTTGTAATCATCTGTTTGATAAATTCAAAGGACGCATTATCGGTCATTTCAAAGTTATCAATGATGAAGACGACATTGTTATTTGTTACTATTGATGTGAAGATTTTTTCAAGAAGTGCGTGAGTATATTGTTTATTCGGTGCCAAATCGGCAAAAGTTCCCTGTTTTGCGGGATAGAGGAAATTCATAAAGTTTTCTGTTTCATCATTCGTTAAATCGGGGAAGTTTTGAAGAAACAGTTGTTTTGTTTCATCGCTGTAAAATTTGTTTATATCGGGGTGAATATCAGGCAGTGTAAGTATTTTCAAGAGGCAATCCCTGATACAGCCGAAGGGTGAAATTTTTACAAGTTCCGAATTTTCGGCGGAAATAGCGAGAATTCCTTCTTCCGAGAGGGTTTCCGTAAAGGATTTTATAAGGGAAGTTTTACCCATTCCTTCTTCTGCGCAAATACCCGTGACAACGGCATTATTTTCCGTTTTGATAATATTTGTAAGTTGGGAAAGCATTTGTTCGGAAGAATCGAGAAAGACAATTTCGTCATTATTTTCGGGGGAAACGGGTTCAATATCGTCCATACCTTCTAAATCGGTATCGTTTTCCTTCTGCTCGTTTGCCTGCAAATAATCAGGTCTGTAATCTGTCTGATAATCTGCCTGTTCTTCCTGCTGCGGCGGAAGATTTTCAGTATTTATTTCTTCCCCGTATTCGTCATAATTTTCATCTTCTTCATATAAATCAGAAGTTTGCGGGGCAGGTAATTCGTCCGATACTTCGGGCTGATAGTCCGCTGTGGTATTGATTTTTTCGTCATCGTCCTCTTTTTCAATTATTTTAACTTTTGAAAGAAGTGAAGAATCTGCCGATTTTGTAATTTTTGAAAAATCGGTTTTAATGACGTATATGTTTTCGCCGATATCGGCAACGGTTTCGGCGGGAAGCGGGGAAACGCATTTTCGGCAGGTTTTTGCAGAAGCCAAATTTGCACTGCCGCAATTTTCGCAATATTTTATAAGGGTTGAGCCGCAGTTAAGACAATGTTCTTCGCCAAATCTGTTCGGACTTCCGCAAACATGACACACCTGTTTTAAACGCATATTGCAATGAGAGCATTTTATATCCGTTTCTTTAACCGGTTGTTTGCATTTTGGACATATTAACTGAGGCATTTTATCTAAGTTTCAATTCTGTGTTTGATTAATTTTGACAACTCAAAAAGTCTTTTGCTGACTTCTGATTGAGAAATGTTTAAAAGAACGGAGATTTCTTTTTGTTTCATTTCTCTGATATATCTTGCTTCGTATATCTGGAGATAATTTTTTTCGGGATTTTCGCTGTGTACGATACAGACGGCATCGGCTATTCTTTGAAGTAAATCTTTTTTTATTGTTTTTTCTTCAATACCGATTTTAGGGTCTTCTATATCGTAGGCAAAAGAAACGGGAACTTCCTTTGTTATTGCGGGGCGTTCCGCAGGTTCTGTTTTTTCTGCGGCAGGAAGAATTTGCGGTTTTACCGCAAGGTCTTTTTCTTTTACTTCTTCAAGAGAAACTTCTCTGTTTCTGACATAGCCCGAAGATGTTCTGCGAAGTCTGCCTAAGTCCTTCAATACTCCTACAATGGAAGTGTTTACAACTTTTTGAACATAACTTTCAATTTTTTGTATTGAAGAAGATGAATTAAAAATTATGTAGGATTTTTGAAATGCTTCATTGCAGAAGTCCTCGAAAAGGTCTTCATTGCCCTGAAATTTTATATTTGTCTTTACGAATTTTTCTATCAGACTTCTTTGTTCTTCAAGCTGTAATGCCATTCACTATTTCTCATTGTTTCTGACATTGCTATGATATCATAAGTCTTTAAAAAATGTAAATTATTTAAAATTTAACTGTTAACGATAAGTTTACGGTTTTGTTTCCTGTTGTTTGTTCATAGGCTTGTCGAGTGGTTTCCGAAAGTATCGGGAGAGGACAATTTTGAACGGTTTGTTTAACACTTTGTAATACAATTTCGTCAACTTCGTTTGCTCCGCATGATTTCATAACGACAGCGTCCTGCAAAGTACCCTGCGCACCGTATTTTATCTGAATTTTAACGGGTTGGGTCGGATTAACGCCTTTTAAGTTGGTTAAATTGTTAAGCAGAGCGCTTTTTATCAGTTTGCCCGTATTCTGAACGTATATTTTTATGGCGGAATCGGTTGTTAAACTTGCATTAATTCCCCACGATACTTTGCTTACGGTTACAGCGGAAGGAGTATCCGAAAAGGCATTTGTCAAAGCTTTGTTCATATCGTCCGTAGTTGCTTCTTTTGTTCCCGCTTTTGCCTGAACGGGTTTTGGAGCGGGGGGAGGTGTTTGAGCCGCTTCGTCCTTCGGAATTGCCAATCCGCCTTCATCGTCGGAGGGAACGGCATCATCGGCAGGCGGCAGTGTTTCCGCAGTTTCATTATCGTTTGGAATTTCAAGACCGCCGCCTTCTTCCGCATTTTCGACATTACCGATATCTGTCGGAGAAATTGCGGGTGCATCTGCTTCCAAGGCAACGGAGGTATTATTTTTATCTTTAAAGAACAGGGCTTTTGCGCCAAATCCTGCGCCTGCAAGAACAACAAGCACTGCGGCGGCAATTACGCCTATTTTTATAAGATTTTTCTTTTTTGAACCTTCTTCTTCGTCGCCTTCTTCGTCTTCCTCTTCGTCGTCTTCTTCGTATTTTTCTTCATCATCTTCGGTATATTCATCTTCTTCTTCAAAATCTTCATCAGATTTTTTGGATTTTTTTACCGATTGTGCTTTTTGAACTTCCTGTTGTTGAGGTTCTTCTTCATCATCGACAAATTCGGCATCTTCGTAACCTTCTTCGCCTTCTTCTACATAAACGTATTCATACTCATCTTCGTCTGCGTGGGAAGCGTTAACAATGGGCTCCTGAATATCGTTATCCGTATCTTCGGCGGCAGTGCTGATTCTGCCTTCTTCGATTGCTTCTTCTTTTGCCGAGATTGCATCTTTAATTTCTCTGAAAATTCTTCTCGGCGGTGTCGGCGACGGAGGCGGAACAACGGGTTCTTCCTGTTTTGCCGCAGTTTCTTCCGCAGGGGTTTCATTTACCGGCGAAAGTTTCTGTGTAATAATGTCGTTTATATTTTGTACAGGTTCAGTTTTCGGTTCGGTTTTTGCTTCTTCGTTCTTTTTCTCAAGTTGTGCTTTTTCTTTTTCGCTAAGAGAATTAAGAATTAAATCCAGTTGGCTCGGAGCCGATTTCGGTTTTTCTTCTTCTTTTTCTTCTTCTTTTTCCTCTTCGTCGTCAATAACAATTGTTTCGTCTTCATCATCAAAAGACATTTTGGTTGAAGATGACAGTTCGTCCTGCGGGTTTTCATCGTCAAGTATCATTATATCGTCGTTATCGTCCTCTACTAAATCAAGGACATCGTTTTCCGATACGGGTTTATTGCCGATGATTTCATCGTCATCTTCCAAACCCTGTAAAGAAGCGGGTTTTGCAAAAGAACTTTCTGCTCCTGCAACACTTGCGGGTCTTACAAAGGAATTATCATCGTCTAAAACCAGTGTATCATCTTCATTAAAAATCAGGTTATTATCATCGTCTTGGGCGGAAAATTCGTTTTCAAGATAATTGTTGTCGGGAGCGGTTTGTTGTTCTTCTACACTTTCGCCGTCATAGTATAACAAATCATCGCTTTCTTCGGTCTGAATACCGTCTAATGTGTGAGAAGTTTCTTCACTCTGAATTGTTTCAGCGGGTTTTTCTTCTTCGATAAGAGTATCGGTGTTATCTGACTCAACCAAAACATCATTTTCCGAATCGTCAAAAGTTAATACTTCATCGTCTGAAGAATCAAGAACAATTTCATCATTTTGAATATCTTCCTGAATTAAATTGTCAGAGTCATTTTCATCAATGAGAAGGTCATCATCTGCCGCAATCGGTGTTATTTCCTCTGTTTCCTGAAGAATGGGCATATTGTCCGTTTCATCAAGAAGAATTGTATCGTCGTCTGCTTCAATGGGCATTGGTTGAACTGCCTGCGCTTGAGTCGGTGTTTCGTTTTCATCGTCAAGAATGAACATATCGTCCTCGTCCGTTTCAAGCGGTTGCGGTTGTCTTTGCTGCTGAACAACGGGTGTTTCGTCCTCATCATCAAGAATGAGCATATCGTCGTCATCCGTTTCAATCGCTTGTGGCTGAACTGTCTGCGGTTGAGTCGGTGTTTCGTCCTCATCATCGAGAATAAGCATATCATCATCGTCCGTTTCGAGCGGTTGAGGTTGTCGTTGCTGCTGAACAACGGGTGCTTCGTCCTCGTCGTCAAGAATGAGCATATCATCGTCGTCCGTTTCGAGCGGTTGCGGTTGTCGTTGCTGCTGAACAACGGGTGTTTCGTCCTCATCATCGAGAATGAGCATATCGTCCTCGTCCGTTTCAAGCGGTTGCGGTTGTCGTTGCTGCTGAACAACGGGTGTTTCGTCCTCGTCGTCAAAAATCAGCATATCGTCCTCGTCCGTTTCAATCGCTTGTGGCTGAACTGTCTGCGGTTGAGTCGGTGTTTCGTCCTCATCATCAAGAATGAGCATATCGTCGTCGTCCGTTTCAATCGCTTGTGGCTGAACTGTCTGCGGTTGAGTCGGTGTTTCGTCCTCATCATCGAGAATGAGCATATCGTCGTCGTCCGTTTCAAGCGGTTGCGGTTGTCTTTGCTGTTGAACAACGGGTGTTTCGTCCTCGTCGTCAAGAATGAGCATATCATCGTCGTCCGTTTCGAGCGGTTGAGGTTGTCGTTGCTGTTGAGCAACGGGTGTTTCGTCCTCGTCGTCAAAAATCAGCATATCGTCCTCGTCCGTTTCGAGTGGTTGAGGTTGTCGTTGCTGCTGAACAACGGGTGTTTCGTCCTCGTCGCCAAGAATGAGCATATCATCATCGTCCGTTTCAATCGCTTGTGGCTGAACTGTCTGCGGTTGAGTCGGTGTTTCGTCCTCATCATCGAGAATGAGCATATCGTCATTGTCAGTTTCGGCTGGAGCGGTCGGAACAAAAGGAGTTTGCGGCATTGTGAACATATCAAAATCAGAAGAATCTTCAGATTTTACGTTGTCCGAAAAATATTCAGCATCGTTTTCATCTACCAAATCAATATCTTCCGCATTAATATTAATCAGTTCCTCATCGGGATAAAAATAGTAGTCGTCGTTATTATTGATACCTATTAAATCTTCTTCCGATAAAACCAGAGATTCGGGGACAAAATCGTTCTTTTCCTCTTTTTTGCCGTCAAATTCGTCGGTTAAATCCACCGAAGTTTCATCGTTGTTATAAATCAAAACTTCATCTTCAGAGTCAGCGGGTTTAGGCTGAATAACATGTGACTGAACAACGGGTTCAACGTCCTCATCATCAAGAATAAGCATGTTTTCATTGTCTGCTGCGAGCGGTTGTGTTTCGTCCCCGTCATCAAGAATTAGCATATCATCGCTGTCAGTTTCAGACGGCTGCGGCTGAACTGCCTGCGGTTGAGCCGATGTTTCGTCTTCGTAGTCAAGAATTAACATATCATCATCTGAAACGGTTGATTTATCTGAAAGGTTTTCAAATATATAATTTTCTTCTTCGTTTTTGACAGGCGCAAAATCCGATAAATCATCATAACTTTGTTGAGGTTGTGCGGGAACAGAGGTAATGTTTTGATTATCTTCATCATCAAAAATTATCAAATCAGCATCATCGTCTGTTTCGGCGGGCTTCGGCTGAACTGTCGGTGTTTGTGCGGCGGGTTCCTCGTCGTCCTCAATAATCAATATATCGTCGTTATCCGAAAAACTTGTATTAACAGGCTGTTGAGAGATTGTGTAATTAAAGTTTTCACTTTCTCTCATAAAATCAGGGGTAACCGCAGGTTGTACGGGGTTGGTATTAACGGTCTCCATGTCCGAAAGAATTACATCTTCCAAAAATAAAGGTTTGCCCTCTGAATTTGTATGAATTTCCTTTTCTGTTTCTTTTGGTTCTTCCGCTAAAATATTTTCTTCTTTTGCGGCTTCTTCTTTTTCTTTTATGTTTTCTGCGGGTTTGCGCTGTTCTTCCTCGTCAATCTTCTTTACAGGTGTAAAGTGGTCATATCCTTCGGACAAGTCCTCCGTATAATATTCGGGATTAATGACACCCTGTTTGCTTGAATTTTTTACTTCTTTTTGTGAGGTGTGAGTGTCAATTTCGTTTGCAATATCGTCCATTACACCCGCTAAAATACTCTTTGCGGCTTGTTTTTTGGTATTGTTTAACAAGTCAAAGATTTCACGGTTTTTACCCTTTCCGTACAGAACCTGTAAAGGATCCTCTATTGCGGATTCTATATTTTTTTCGGAAGTTTCGTCTTCTTCGTATTCATCGGGTTCTTTTTCGATTTCCAAGGTTACTTCTTTAAAGTTTTTGTATTTTTCATCGTTTACCGCCGCCGCTCCTACGATGTCTAATGTGTGGTCGTGGAATAAATCAGGGAATTTTTTTGTATTTTTGACTATCGATTCATAATCAAAATATTCCACAAAAGTGTTTCGGCATTCTCTGCATTCCGCAAGGTGTAAAATAAGTCTTTCGACATTTTCTTTTTCGAGTATTCCGTCAAGATAATCAATAAAGAAAGATGCAAAAAGGTCGTGATTGCCTTCCGTCAAATCGCTTACTTTGATTGTGTTTAAAAACGGTTCAATATTTTCGGGAGAATCAAGTTGTCCGATTTCCATTATAAAATATTTGTCGTTATGTCTGCTTTTACTGATGTTTTGCTTTTCTATGCAGCCTAAAAATTTAACTTTTTTTGTTGTCTGGCTGTAATCTGCCGCTATGTACAAATCAGGCACAACATTGTAGGCAAAATGGGCTTTAGGAATTAAAATAAATTTTCCGTTTACTACGGGAACAAGGTTTATAAACTTGCCGTTATAATGCAAATCGGTAAATTCAAAATCCTCGTTAATTTTCGGAATTTTATACAAATTTTTTGAAATATCAACTTTATAGCCGTTTGAAAAAAGGTAATCTGCAAGTACATCAAGACAAATTAAGGCTTTAAAGGCTCTTTTTCTTGCCGTTTGATTGCTTATTTTTGAACATATATATCTTGCCGCCGAAAATGCCTTTTCGCTTATTTTGTATTCCGTATTTGCCGTAATTGTCATCTTTTTATCCTTATTTGTACATATATTCATGAGATGACAATGAAAAATTTTTTATTCCGAAAACAAAAGTCTGTTTAACAATTTGTTACAAATTAACCGTTAAATTTCGGATATGAACCGAAAACGGCAAGTTGTTTTGTAATTCTTTCGGCAAGATTTAAAGCGGAAGCAACGTTCTTGTCCCGTATATGACCCTCTAAATCAACGAAAAAATTGTACTCGCCGAGTTTTTTCTTTGACGGTCTTGATTCAATGTAAATCAGGTTGATGTTGTATTTATGAAAAATATTTAAAACTTTTACAAGTGACCCGGGCTCGTTTTTTACGGTAAAGAAAACGCTTGTTTTGCTGTTTTGAGAGTCTTTGGCATTTTCTCTGCTTAAAAAAATAAATCTTGTTTTGTTGTCGTTTTCGTCGTTTATATTTCTGTCAAAAACCTTTAAATTGTAGATTTCGGCTGCGGCTTCGCTTGCAATTGCGGCATATTCCCCGCCTTTTTCTTTTGCAATTTTTGCCGCTTCGCTTGTTGAAGTTGTTTCAATAACATCAACGTCTTTTAAGTTTTTGCAGATGTACCCCGAACACTGACCGAGTGCCTGCGGGTGAGAAATAATATGTCTGATTTCCGATAAGTTTTCGGCTTTTGACATAAGACAATGGCTAATCGGTATAATGGTTTCGGATATAATTTTTATGTCTTTGTCTTTTATTCTTACAAGGTTGTCAATCGTTTCTCTTACTATACCCTCAATTGAATTTTCAATCGGTACAACCGCCATTGCATCTTTGTTTTCGTCTATTGTCTGCAAAATGCGTGTTATCGGTGTTAAAGGCAAAATCTGTTCCGCAGATATATTTAAGTCCTTTTGAAACTTCTTCATTGCCGTTTGGGCATAAGTTCCTTCGGGGCCTAAAAAATATAAATATTTTGTTTCAATTTTATTCATTTTTGCCTTACTTTTTAAATCTGTTAAAATTATTTTATCACGCAAATATAAAAAAGGGATAAAATATGGGCGAAATAAAATTTGGTACAGACGGCTGGAGAGCCGTTACGGATAAAGATTTTAACGACAAAAACGTCGAAAGGGCAACAAATGCCATTGCTAAATATATAATAGATAATTTCGGTTATCAGAAACCCGTTTTAATCGGTTATGACCCCCGTTTTAAAGCGGATTATTTTGCAAAGAAAGCCGCTGAAATCTTTAAAAATATCGGTTTTAACGTTTATTTGAGCGAAAAAGTCGTTGCAACTCCCGTTATTGCATATTCCGCTCAACACAGAAACGCCTGTGCCGTTATGTTTACGGCATCACATAATCCTCCGGAATATCTCGGAATGAAATTTATCCCCGATTATGCGGGCCCCGCTACAACGGAAATTACTTCGGAAATCGTAGCCAACCTTGACAAAAAAGTTGTTCAAAAACCCGGCGGATATATCAATTACGTCAATTTTGATACTGTTTACAAAGAACATATTGAACGTCTGATTAATTTTGACAAAATAGCAAAGGCAAAATTCAAAGTTAATTATGATGCGCTTTTTGGTGCAGCGGGACATCTTTTTACCGAAATTTTGCTCAAACATCATGTTCAGTTTACTTTGAGAAACATTATTTTTGACGGCAACTTTGGCGGAAAACTGCCGGAGCCCGCCGAAAGATTTTTAACCGAGTTAAAGGAAAAATGCAAAGAAACGGGTAATATCGGCTTCAGCAACGACGGTGACGGCGACAGATTTGCCGTAATCGACGAAAACGGTGAATTTGTAACCGCAAATGAAGTCCTTGCAATACTTTTGAAACATTTATCCGTAAATAAAAAAGTTAAGGGCAAACTTGTAAAAACGGTCGCAGGCAGTCTGATGGTCGATATTTTTGCCCAAAAGAACAATATCGAAATCGTTGAAACCCCCGTCGGTTTTAAATGGGTCGGAAAGGCAATGCGTGAAAACGAAATCATAATCGGCGGCGAAGAATCGGGCGGCTTGAGTGTTAACGGACATATCCCCGAAAAAGACGGTATTCTTGCCAACCTTTTGATTTTGGAAGCCGTTGCATACAGTAAAAAATCTGTTGCCGAACTCAGAAAAGATATTGCAAAAGAAGTCGGCTGCTCATTTATTAACAAAAGAAATGATGCAAAACTCGAAAACGATGAAATGGTGAAATCGGCACTTGATAAACTTTCAAAAGCCGAAAAAATTAGCACCTTTAAAATTGTCCGCAAAAATACACTTGACGGCATAAAATTGTATCTTGATGATGATGTAACAAGTATTCTGGTCAGAAAAAGCGGAACAGAACCGCTTCTTCGGGTTTACTGCGAATCGGACAGCGATAAAAAGATTACCAAAATTTTTAAAGCAGTGGATAAACTGATAAAGTAAAAACAATTTAGATGATTATCTGATTGTTACCACAAAAACAGTTATAAACCTTTATGTCTATTGTCATTGCGAGCGAACACAGTGAGCGTGGCAATCTTGAACTAACAAGAGACTGCCACGGGCAAAAGCCATCACTTCGCTCGCAATAAACGGCGTTACGGGCAAGGCTCATCGCCATCAACCTCTTGCAAAAAACATTCACAGGATGTTTTTTGCTGCGGCAGAGTAGCCTCTGCTCGCTTGTTTCTCGC
>JAILHI010000100.1 GCA_024695865.1 Candidatus Gastranaerophilales bacterium | reverse complement strand
TCTTCCTTTATTTGTCGTTTGATACAAGAACGTTATTAAGAGGTTCACCTGCAAGTACCCACGGATAAACCATTTCAAAGGGTTCAACTCTGAAATCGATTATCGTCGGTCTTTTTGCCGCAATAGCCTTTTTAAGAACGGGCTCAATATCTTCTTCTTTTTCAACCTTAAAGCCCAAAGCGCCGTAGGCTTCCGCAAGTTTTACGTAATCGGGCGAAGATATTTTTGTCTGAGAATAGTGTTCGTGGAAAATTCTTTCCTGCCACTGACGAACCATTCCGAGCCAGCCGTTGTTTATAACGGCAATAATAACGGGAATGTTGTAATCAACACAGGTTGCAAGTTCCTGAATATTCATCTGAATACTACCGTCACCCGCAATGTCAATAACGACTTTGTCTTTCATTGCAACACTTGCACCCATTGCCGCAGGGAAACCAAAGCCCATTGTTCCCAAACCGCCTGACGTAACAAGTCTTCTCGGCTTATCAAACTTGTAAAGTTGTGCCGTCCACATTTGGTGCTGTCCGACTTCCGTTGAAATAATCGGGTCTAAATCTTTTGTTACTTCATAAATTTTATTGATAACGGTTACAGGGTTAAGCATGTCCGATTTTGCGGCAAGTTCGGGCTGAACTTTTTTTCTTTCGGCAATCAAATCAAGCCATCTGCCTTTTTCTTCTGCGTTAATGTCATATTTTTCGTTTTCATATTCGTTAAGCATTGCGGAAATGACATTTTTTGCATCGCCGACGATGGGGATATCTACTCTTACGTTCTTTGAAATCGAACAGGGGTCAATATCAATATGAATAACTTCCGCATCGGGAGCAAATTTTTTGATGTTACCCGTAATTCTGTCGCTGAAACGTGTGCCGATAGCGCAAAGAACATCACATTCGCTTACGGAAAGGTTTGCCGCATATTCGCCGTGCATACCCATCATGCCCAAAGCCAAAGGACTTTCGGGCTTAAAGGTTCCGATACCCATTAAAGTATTGGTTACGGGAACGTGCAAAATTTCCGCAAGTTTTTGTAATTCGTTTTGAGCGTCCGAATGTAAAACCCCGCCGCCCGAAATAATAACAGGTCTTTTAGCCTTACAAAGAAGTTGCAGCGCTCTTGAAATCTGCTTCGGGTGACCTTCATAAGTCGGATTGTACCCCGGAAGTTTAACTTTTTCGGGCCATTCAAATTCCGCCTTTGAGGTCAGAATGTTTTTCGGTAAATCAATGACAACAGGCCCGGGTTTACCGGTTGTTGCTATGTGAAAGGCTTCTTTTACAATATGGGCAAGTTGTTTGACATCTTTAACAAGATAGTTATGCTTACAGCAGGAACGTGTAATACCGACAATATCTGCTTCCTGAAAAGCATCGTTGCCTATTAAATTCATGCTGACCTGCCCCGTAAAAACAACAATCGGATAAGCATCGTAATAGGCATTTGCAATACCCGTAATGGCATTACAGGCTCCGGGGCCAGATGTTACAAAGGCAACCCCGGGTTTTCCCGAAACTCTTGCGTAACCTTCTGCGGCATGTATTGCAGCCTGTTCGTGACGGACGAGATAATGCTTGATATCCTTGCAATCATACAACGCATCGTACAAACTTAATATTACCCCTCCGGGATATCCGAAAACTTCATCAACGCCTTCCCGTCTGAGACATTCAAGAAGAATCTGGGCGCCGTTCATTAAATTTGTTTTTTCTTCCGTTGCTGTCATTGCTTTACTCCGATTTTATATATTTGCTTGTTTTTTTAAGGTTTCAGCCTTATCCGTTTTTTCCCACGGAACATCAATATCCGTACGTCCCATGTGTCCGTATGCGGCTAAAAGCTGATAGAATTTGCCGCCGTTTTTAGCGGGTAAGTTTCTTAAATCAAATTGATTGATAATCGCATAAGGTCTTAAATCAAAGTTTTTGTCAATCAATTCCATTATTTCGTCATCGGATATTTTACCCGTTCCGAAGGTGTCAACCATAATTGAAACAGGTTTTGCAACACCGATTGCAAATCCGAGTTCGATTTCGCATTTTTCTGCCAAACCTGCCGCAACGATATTTTTGGCAACATATCTTGCTGCGTAAGCTGCAGAACGGTCAACTTTTGTGGGGTCTTTTCCGCTGAAAGCACCGCCGCCGTGTCTTGAATAACCGCCGTAAGTGTCAACGATGATTTTTCTTCCCGTTAAGCCTGCATCACCCTGAGGGCCGCCGACAACAAATCTTCCTGACGGATTGATAAGAATTTTTGTGTTTTCATCAATGTTTAATGCGCTGTTTGCAAAAACAGGTTTAATAACGTGTTCAATCATATCTTTTTCAATGATAGCCTGAACTTTTTCGTTGTCTTTTTCGCCGTTGATTTCGGGGTCATGCTGAGTTGAAATAACAACCGTTTCAATTCTTACGGGTTTGTCGTTTTCATATTCAACCGTAACCTGTGATTTTCCGTCGGGTCTGAGATATTTAACAATACCCTGTTTTCTGACGTCTGCAAGTCTTTTTGAAAGTTTGTGCGCCAGGCTGATAGGCAGCGGCATAAGTTCGGGAGTTTCGTTGCAGGCAAAACCGAACATAATACCCTGGTCGCCTGCGCCGATGTTTTCGGTTTCCGTTTTTGAAGTATTTGCGTTGTTATCTCTTGATTCGTAAGCCTTGTTAACACCGCCTGCGATGTCGGGGGATTGTTCGTCAATGCTTGTCAAAACTGCGCAGGTATCTGCGTCAAAACCGCCCGATTCAGTACCCGTGTAACCGATATTTCTGATTGTTTCTCTGACTACGTGCGGGATATCAACGTAACATTCTGCCGTGATTTCACCGCAAACCAATGCCATACCCGTTGTTACGGTGGTTTCGGCTGCGACTCTTGCATTCGGATATTTTACAAGAAAATTATCCAGAATAGCATCTGATATCTGGTCGCATACTTTGTCGGGATGTCCTTCCGTAACGGATTCGGAAGTGAATAAGTATTTTTTTGAGCTCATTTTATTATCCTTTATTTTTCGCTAAAACAAACCCGCCGGCATTAACTTTTTCGTCAAGTTAAACCGTCGAGATTGTTCTATCTGTTATATTATACCAAACTAACCTCTTAAATTAAGCTTTTTGAGGATTTCTCTGTAACCCTGTAAATCTTTGCTTTTTAAATAAGCAAGAAGGCTTTTTCTGTGTCCGACCATCATAAGAAGACCTCTTTTTCCGCCGAAGTCTTTTTTGTTGTTCTTTAAGTGTTCGGTAAGTTCGTTAATTTTTTCGGTCAAAAGTGCTATCTGTACTTCTGTTGAACCTGTATCGTGTTCATTTTTTCCGAATTTTTTAACGATATCTTTTTTGTTTTTTAAGTTAATCGACATTATGTTTTTCCTTTTTTAATTGCCGTAATCTGTTGTAATAATTATGATACTCGCTAAATATTACTTTTCAAGAATTTCATGAAAAATTTTTTAAAAAACTTTAAAAATCGTATATTTTATTGATTTTGTTCGGCGAGTTTTTTATCTCTGTCAAATCTGAACTGGTCGGCGTAACTGTAATAGAATAAGCCCAAACCGAGTTCCTTTGTCCGTCTTTCAACCAGAGCAATCAGATTTGCAATGTGTTCGGGAACGTTATTTTTTCTCGGAAGATACCATCTTCCCTCAATATCGATACAAACCTGCTTCAGCCCTATGTCAACCGTTTGTTCAAGCCAGTTTTCAATACCTTTTTCTGTATCGTTGACATCGGGAATGATAATGTATTTTGAACGGACGAGGGTTTTGTTTTCCGTCTGTGCTGCCGCATACATCTTTAAAGTGTCCATTACTCTGTCATAAGCGTCAATCTGTTTAATTTTTTTATAAGTTTCTCTGTCCGAACAGTCAACGGAAACGGTAACATCAAGTCTGCCCGTCGGAATACCTTTTAAAATGGATTTTACGGGTTTTATACCCGAAGAATTTGTTACGATACTTCTTACATTGTTTTCAAGAAAGAGTTCCGTAATATCGTCAAATTCATCAAGGCATGCCGGTTCTCCGCCGCCGTATGCAAGATAACCGTTAAAACGCAGCAGTTTTCTTTCAATCATTTCCTGCAAAATCGGCATCATTTTATATTCTTTGTGAGAATTAAAAAACTTTTTGTTTTCTTCCGTATAACAGTATTTGCAGTTGCAGTTGCAGCGAGTCCAGTGAGAAATATAAAAATTTGAAAAATATTCTTCTTCGTCCCACGAATCCTCTTTCAGATTAAAACAGCCCTCGCAGTGCGGGTCAACGATACCCTGTTTGTTCTTTTCACGTATCTCGCGAAGTTGTCCGCATAAGGCGTCCCAGTCTATTTTTTGTCCTTTGTAATCCTTTGTAAGCCAGAACGGCGTACCGAGTTTTCCCGTCAAAAAACAGCAAACCTGAATACTGTCGTAATAAAAATAAATGCCGTGTTCCAGAAGGTGACAACTTTTATACTGCTGCATTTTAATCTCCGTAGGTTGTTTCGTAATAATTCAAAGGGACTTTTTTTACGGCTCCCTGTACTCTGCCAAGCGATTTTGCAACAAAGCCGAGCATATTCACAAAAGCCGTAAAGCCTAAAATTATTGAGAAAGGTAATATAAGACAGTTTACTATAAAAGACAAAATTTGCCTAACTGTATAAATTATTCTGTCTGAAAATTTTTGTTTTCTCTTTATTGCGTTTTGTGCGGCGGAATAACCGTTGTAATGACTTCTTTTTACTATCCAGCCGATATTAATTTTGTCTGTTCCGTTTAACTCTCTGTTGAAACAATCGTTGCACCATACAATTGCTGCACCCTTTGAAGATGCTTCTTCAAAGAATTTTCCGTCCTCGCCGCCCATAAAAACATAGTCGCTTTTAAAACTTAAACCCAAATCGGTAATCACGGAAACGGGGAAAAATACGTTTCCCGAAGCCGCATCTTTTCTGACAGAACCTGTTTTTTTAGTGGTCGAACATTTGAAAAGGTCATTTTTTTCGATATATTTCGGCGGTTTTTCGGTAAAGGCCGCATAAGAAGCCGCCGTAATAATTACCGCATTATCGTTTTCGTTATAGTAATTAACATAATTAACAAGCCAGTTTTCAGGCAGAAGAATATCGTCATCAAACATCGCAATATGGCTTGCCCCAAGATTGACCGCTTCCGTAATAAGACGGTTTCTTGCGTTTGAAAGTCCTCTTTTTTCCTCAACAAAATAATTTACGGGAATTTTAATCTGCTCTTTAAAATTTTCGACGGTTTCTTTTGCGGAACCCGCACTGTCGTTATCTATAATAAGCAGTTCAACTTTTACGTTTTGCGGAAGATTTAGTTTTGCAACTGTTTCGAGGCATTGCGAAAAAATCTTCGGACGTTTGAACGTACAAATTGAGAGCACTACAAAAGAAATATCGGTTTTTAAAGAATTTTTCATAACAGGTTCGTTTTGATTTTCCTTATGTCCATTGTATAATAAAACAGGAATTATCTCAAATAAGGGTGAAAGTATGTCAAGACAACCGTTTTTTTATGATATTACGCTTCGTGACGGTAATCAATCTTTAAAAAAGCCATGGAATATAAAAGAAAAAGTAGAGGTTTTTCGTTTGCTTACAGAACTCGGAATACCTGCGATTGAAGTAGGCTTTCCCGCTTCTTCGGAAATGGACTTTGAGGCGGTAAAAAGACTTGCTGAAATTTCACCCGACAACGTTACGATAAGCGGACTTGCAAGAACTGTTGAACATGATATTTTAAGAGCGGTTGAAGCAATTCAGCCTGCAAAAAAGCCCAGATTGCACACCTTTATTGCAATGAGTCCGTTTAATATGAAATACGTTTTGAACAAATCACCCGAAGAAGTTCAGAAAACAGCCATTGAAGCCGTAACCTTCGCAAAATCAAAACTCGGAAAAAATGCAGATATAGAATTTTCCGCAGAACACTTTGGCGATTGTATGGAAAATCTTGATTTTGTAATAGACAGTTTTCAAAAAGTCGTAAAAGCGGGCGCAACAACAATAAACTTGCCCAATACCGTTGAAAGAACAAGAGTCAGAACTTTTGTCGAAATGGTAGAAAAAGTTTATAACGCATTACCGAAAGATATTAACATCTCCGTACACTGCCACAACGATTTGGGAATGGCAACGGCTGCAACGGTAGAAAGTTTTTTTGCAGGCGCCGTTCAACTTGAAACCGCTCTTAACGGTCTTGGAGAAAGAGCAGGAAATACAAATTTCTACGAAGTTGCGGTTGCTTTGCATAACTCGGGAGTCGATGTTCCGATAGATTTTTCAAAAATTTATGAAACAGCCTTAATTATATCGGATATGGCAAAGGTTGCAATCTACGACAAGGCGCCCCTCGTAGGCCCCGAAGCGCTTGCCCACAGAAGCGGTATTCATCAGGACGGTGCCGTTAAAACAAAAGATATGCAAAAGGGCGCTTACAGAGCAATTCACCCGTCTTTAATCGGACGTAAAGACGATGAAAAACTCGGTGTTACAAGTCAGTCAGGCAAAACTGCCGTCTATGAGATAATCAGCCGTGCGGGATATCCGATTACCTTGCAGGAAGCGGGCAGAATAACCCCGTTCATAAAAGAAGCCGCAGAAAAAGAGGGCGAACTTTCAAACAAAGAACTTCTGGATATCTATTTTCAGCAGGTATTTGATGTCAAAGGCTCGTTCCACATACTTGACCTTGAAAAAATCAAAGAAAACGATTACGTTCTGCATTTTACCTTTAAAAATGAAACGTTCCATATCGAAGGCAAAGGCAACGGCCCCATCGATGCGTGCTTAAATGCGTTAAAATCGGCAGGCTTTGAACAGAAATTAATCCACTACGAACAAAAGGCAATGGACGACGATACAATGGGTTCGGGTGCAAGCGCAATGACGGTAATAAAAATGGAAGCACCGAACGGCAAAGTCATTATTGCAAGAGGACTCGACGAAAGCACTGCAATAGCAAACGTTAAGGCTATCTTTAACGCTTTAAACATTATAGAAAAAATTTCTTAAATTCCCGAATTATCAAAGGGATTTGAATTGTTTTTTTTCGGAGGCTCGGGCTTTTCAGACAGAGCGTCAACAATATTGTTGAGCCAGCCTTTCTTTTCTTTTTTATTTTCTTCTTTTTCTTCTTCTTTTTCTTCGCCGATTGGCTCATTGAAATCTATCTGCAAAATATCGGGTTCATCCTGTTCCAGATAGTTTGTGTTAATTTCGTCGGTTTGTTCTTCGTCTTTCTTCTTCTTTCCCTGCTGCATATAGCCGGTATTGGTGCCGCCGCCGTTGTTTTGCATTTGCTGCGCACCCTTGATTAACGGTTGAGGTTGTACGTGGAAATTAAACGACATTTTTTCCTGCTTTCGCCCTTGCTTTGGTTTTATCGGCAATTTTTACATCATTCTATAATTTTTCAGTTTTAATTGTAAAGAATTGTTAAGGTTTTTTCAATAGTAAAAAGAGAGGATTTTTTCCGCCGAATTTTGAAAAAGGATAAAATATCATTATAATTAAAGCAAATTATGAGTGACGGAATTAATTTCATACCGAGAAACATACAATCCAACAGGTTTGTCAACACGCATGTGCAGACAAACAAAGCCGATATGGCGGCAAACATTATTAATACGGCACAGCAGACGGCAATAAAAAACACGAGCGAATTTATAACACAATCCGCAAAGAGTATGTATCAGTTCTTTGCAAATATGCAGTCTGCGCAGATGAGAGATGTTGAACTTGCGAACGTTTTAAAAGAACTTTTAAATATGCAAAAGGATATGGAAGCCTTTTTGACAAATATTGCCGATAAAAACACTCAGGCTCTTTTGCAGCAGATGACTTCAAAACCTAATCTTGCAAATCTTTTGATGAATTCTCAGATGGATTTGAGCAAATTAATGCAGTTTATGCAGGAAAACGGCAAAGAGGCATTAAGCAAGATGTTCAGAATGACGGCTGATTTTTCCCAATCGGGTGTTGTTGCAAGAAGTTCCCAAATCAGCGAATTAATAGCGATATTAAATGCCTGTACCCCGAATACCGAAACATCGCAGGCGCAACTTTTAAAGAATATGATGCTTTTGTATCTGCCGTGGCTGCCTTTGGGCGAGCAGAATTTTTCTGTCGAAATCGGCGCAAAGGGTGAAAACGGCGAGGACGGCAAAGTTCCCGAGGACAGCATAAGCATTTTGATTTCCACCGTCAATTACGGCAACGTGAGAGTTTTAATCTACAAAGCCGATATGGTTATAAATTTTGATATTTTTGCGGGTGAAAAATTCCCGAAAGACAAGGTTATGGAAAGAATAAAGGCGGAAGCAAGAGAATATAATGTTCAGACGGAAATGTCCTTTGAAAAGAAAGAAAATCTTGAAAAAACCGTAAAACCCGAAACGGCGCAAACTCAGGTTTCCGTTAATACGGGCAAACATATTAATCCGTTTTTGATTTTAATGGCGCAAACGGTTGTGAGAATAATTATCGAAACCGATAAAAACGTTTCTCTTGTTGAAAACCGCAGGGAAAGAATGGTTTAATCGTTATAAAAACAGCGGTAACCTTCCTGATAAGCATCTGCAACGGCTTTTGAAAATTTCTTTGCACAATTCCAGTAGGAAGTATGTGCGCCCAAAAATGTTGCGGGGCTTTTAACATTTGATTTGTCATAATAAAAACCCCGTCCGTTTTTATTGAACTGTATGTTATGACGTTTTTCGATTTCTTCGGAATTAAGATTTGTAACAACGGGATATCCGAGAGGGTCGTCAGCAAAGTTAACCGTAAGCCAGAACATATCGTTATTTTTCATATAAATGAAAAAGTCTTTGTTGAAACTGTTTATTTCGAGCATAGGGTCACGCAAATCGGAATAGAAAAGTACAAGCGGGCTGGCGTAATTAACCGAGCCGAGCACGGTGTTTTCTGGAATACAGGCATCGTCTGTATATTTATCAATTTCGGAATATGCCTTTTTAAAATCTTCAAAACTAGGGTTTGAAATAAGTTCTCCGCTTGTTGTATAAATAGCAAGACCTGATGTGGTTAAAGCATCAATGCAGGTTGGTTTTATCTTCTTTGTTGTAATGATTTTATGTTCGTCGGCGGACAAACCGAGTTTATTTGCTAATTGGTCATGGCTTAATACCGGAAGTTTATAAAACAGGTATCCGTAAGTGACAAAACTGCCTGCGCTGTAACCGAACAGAACCACCTGTTCGCCGTTTTCGTGAATTTTTTTGATTTCGTTATGCAGTTCCCGTACGATTAACTGCATGTTGTGGTCTTTCTGAACCCATATTGCATCGTGCATACAATGGGCAAAAAAACTTCTTACAATTTGTGCCAAAAAAGGACTGAATAAAGACGTTACGTTTAATTCGTCCGTTACGGTTTGTAAATCTTCAAGAGTTTTATCACCCCAGAAAAATGTCATTGGAACGTCTTTTATTTCACGTTTGCCGTTCTTTAAAAATTTTTCTCTTACAAACGGAGAATTATCCATCGCCTTTTTCATTTTCGGGTGAGCCTTGAAGATTCCGTCATAGAACCATTTTTCCATATTGGGCGTGTTATTGTTTGCACCGTTTATGTACAAAAAATTAACCTTTGTCGTTTCTTCTTCTTCGGCAAAAACGGCGGTATTCAGCGTAAATATTAATATTAAACTTATTAAAAATCTTAACATGCCACTAATTATACATAAAAAACTTTCCTTTAAAAATTATTTGTATAGTTTTTGTAATATTTTAATGAATTTTTAAAGAAATGGTTGTATTATATTAAAAAAGAGATGATTGTGTGACAGGAGCTATATGGAAATTTTTACGGGTATTATAGGTATTGTATTGTTTTTGGCAATTGCTTTTGCAATGTCAAACAATAAAAAACATATCAATTTAAAAACTGTCGGTGTAGGTTTATTATTGCAGATACTTCTCGCCGTTTTTATTTTGAAGGTTCCTCTCGGTGTTAAGATTTTCGGATTTTTGGCAAATTTGATAAATCAGATACTTGATTCTTCAATGGAGGGTGCAACCTTTGTATTTGGCTGGTTGTGCGGCTGCCCTCAGACAGTTAAGGAACTTTTCCCGTCACATTCCTTTATTTATGCAATCATGCTTATTGCAACAATGATTTTCATAATGTCGCTGGTAAATATTCTTTATTACTACGGCATAATGCAGAGAGTTATTCTGTTTTTGGGAAAAATAATGAATAAACTGATGGACGTCAGCGGTGCGGAAGCACTTTCAAACTGCGCAAGCCCCTTTGTAGGAAACGTTGCGGCTCAATCTATGATTAAGCCCTATCTGCCGAATTTGACACGTTCCGAAATGTTGTCCTCAATGTCGGGTTCAACTGCTTGTCTTTCGGGCGGCGCTCTTGCTATGTACGCAGGTTTCGGTATTCCCGTAGAATATCTGCTTGCGGCTTCCGTTATGGCTGCTCCGGGTGCTTTTGTAATTTCAAAAATTATGTATCCCGAAACGGATATTCCCCAGACAAAAGATAATTTTAAAATCAGCAGAAGAAAAACCGATGCGAATGTCCTCGCCGCAATTTCAAAAGGTGCCTCTGACGGTATGAAGGTTTCTTTAAACGTTATCGCTATGCTTCTTGCGCTTGTTGCTTTGATTTCATTCTGCAACTACATTTTAGGCGCTTTGGGGCTGTTCCTCGCAAACTCTTTTGCTTGGGATTGGTCTTGTATCGGTATTGATTTAACACATTTGACAATTGAAATGATTGTCGGAAAAATCTTTGCCGTTTTTGCGGCAGTAATGGGTACGACCTGGGGTAACATTGAACAGGTCGGAACTTTAATCGGTCAAAAGTTTATTATTAACGAAACGGTTTCATATTTGGATATGAAGGTAATGATGGAAATGTCTACCTTAACCCCGAAAAGTATTGCAATTGCAACCTTTGCTTTGGCAGGCTTTGCTAACCTTTCAACAGTTGCAATACAGATAGGCGGTATTGGAGAACTTGCTCCCAGCCAGAGAAAAAATCTTGCAAGATTGGGTGTTAAGGCTCTTATCTGTGGTACGCTCACTTCCTATGTATCCGCTTGTATAGCAGGTATTGTGGTAAGCTTCTAAAAGGGATTTTTATGGCTGTTGCGAGTAAAAAAATGAGTAAGAAGAAGAAAGAACAAAAAGAAGAAAATAAATCAAATTTTGGTATTGTAATAAAGACGATTATTATAATTGCAATATTTACATCTATTCCTATTCTTTTTTATAACCCCGATTTGTCGTTCGGGCCTTTAGATGTTTTAAGACGAGATTTTTATAAAACAGAAATTCTTATGTCAGGCAAGTCGTACAGTACAACGGGTCTGACAAGGGCAATCAGAAATGATGATTTGCGGACGGTCAAACTGTTTGTCCGTTCGGGCTTTAACATAAACGATAATGATGATTCGGGCCGTTCTCCCCTTTGTATTGCCGCTGCAAGCGGTAATCTTGCAATGGTTAACGTTCTTTTGCAGGGTGATGCAAATCTTGTTGTCCGTAATTTTTCGGACGGTCTGACACCTATTTATTGTGCAATAAAAGGTGATAATGTTCAGGTTTTGGACAAATTTGTCCGTTCGGGCATGGGCGTAAATTTCAGAACGGATTTGTATGACGGCATTTCTCTTTTGCATTATGCTGCCGCTTCGGGATTGGACAATATTGTTTCTTATTTAATCCAGTCGGGTGCCGATGTTAATATTCAGGACAGTAACGGGCAGACACCGCTTCACAAAGCCGTAACGCAGGATAATATTGTTGTACTTTATTCGCTTTTGAATGCGGGTGCTAACGTTGACCTTGAAGACAATCAGGGTGATTCCCCTATTGATACGGCAAAGGATAACGATAAAGAAGTTTATGTTTCCTTATTGGAAAGATATACAAAGAAGTAGTTTTCGGCAGGCATAAAAATTTGCCGGCACGGCAATTTAGTCCGTGTCTTTCGGCTCTCCTTTTGTTGCGGATAGTTGTCGATTTTAACTTTGTTAAAATTTTAAATAGCCGCATTTTTATATGCTTAACAGATTGATATTTTTAAAATAATCCTTAAAATAAATTCAGGAGAATGGATTTTGAAAAATTACACTTCAAAGGATTACTATAAAATTTTAGGCGTTCCCGTTGATGCAAAACCCGAGGAAATCAAAAAGGCTTTCCGTCTTGCGACGGTCAAATATCACCCCGATGTCAACAAAAACGGCGAAAAAATCTTTATGGAAATAAAAGAGGCCTATGAAGTTTTAATTGATGAAAACGAGCGCCGTAACTACGATTTTGTAAAGGGTTATGACTTATTAAAAAAACAAAACTTTCAAAAAAACAAAAAATCTTCAAAAGCCGAACAAAAACAAAATTATCACTATGAAAACGAGTATAAAAAAACTCAAAGCGATGTTTCGGAGGAGCAGACAAAAACCGCAAAAGACAACAACAGCGCCGCCACGGAAAAAAAAGAAAAAACCTTTAATGAAACCCTGAAAGACATTGTCGGTGATTTGTTTTCCCAAAATAAAAACTCTGCAAAATCGGATTACGACGAAACCGAAAAAAAAGACGGCGAAGATATAACAATGCCGATAGAAATTTCTTTCAAAGAGGCAATCAACGGAACAAACAGAAAAATTAACGTTTTACATACGGAAATTTGTCCCGTCTGTCAGGGCAAAAAATTTGTAAACGGCGGTCATTGCAAATATTGTAAGGGTACGGGAGAAGTATCTCTGCACAAGAAACTGAACGTGAAAATTCCGCCCCATACCGAAAATAATAAAAAAATACGTTTAAAAAACGAGGGAACAAAAGGTTTAAAAGGCGGTAAAAATGGGCATTTATATTTAATAGTGAAGATAACGGACGATTCTTTCTTTCGATTTGAAGGAAACAACGTTTGCTGTGAAACCGAAATAACACCTTATGAGGCTGCTCTCGGGTGCGAAAAGGATATAAAAACACTGAGCGGAACCGCAAAGTTAAAAATTCCTCAGGGAACATCGTCAGGTCAAAAATTCAGACTTGCTCAGGAAGGTCTGTTTGATGAAACGACAAAAACCAAAGGCGACCAGATTGTTACGATTAAAATTAAGGTTGCGGAAAATTTGAGTGAACAAGAGAAAAAACTGTACGAAGAATTAAGAAAATTAGCAGATAAAAAGTAAGGGAAAAACATGACACAGACACAAATTAAAGAAATTTTCACCTCGATTCAGGGTGAGGGACATCTTATCGGATACACGCAGTTATTTATTCGTTTTTGTAAATGTGATTTTAAGTGTAAATACTGTGATACGGATTACAAACCCGATGCAACGAGCGAAATTTATACCGCAAATTCACTTGCGGAACGTATAAAAAGTTACGATACAAAAAATATTCATTCGATTTGTTTAACGGGCGGAGAACCGCTTGCAGATGCGGCTTTTCTGAAAGAATTTCTGCGAAACATTACCCTTCCCGTTCATATTGAAACAAACGCAACGAGAACGGAAGATTTAAAAGAAATTATCAATATGGTCAAATACGTTTCCGCAAATATCAAACTTCCGTCGGCTTACGGCGGAAAAGACTGCTTTAAAAAACATGCCGAATTTATTAAAATGTGCAAGCAGGCAAGAAAAGACACCTATATTAAAATCATTTTTGATGAAAATATTACGGACGATGAAATCAAAAAATGCGTTGATATTGCAAAAGAAAACGATTTGGAAATCGTTTTGCAGCCTGTAACAAAAGGCGGAAAAATCACGGTGAAATCAAGATATCTGCCCGAAGTTCTGGAACGTTTCAGACAAAAATACTGGCATGTGCGCTTAATTCCGCAGGTTCACAAAATGCTTTCGGTAAGATAACGACGAAAGAGATTGATTTCTGAAACCGAAAGGGATTGTCGCAAAATGCGCTGCATTTCGCGTAATGCCAATATTCAATGTCATTCTGAGGACAGCGACCGAAGAATCCAGCCGAATAGAACATATTATTTCGGTGCAAACGTTCCTTTTTGCACCCTACTTTATGTGAAAAAATTTTTCTCAGTTGCAGGGCAGACTTTAGTCTGCCGAAAATCAGTACAAGCGTAGGTTGGGTGAACCTGATAAAATTTCGGATAGACCCTGAAACGAGTTCAGGGTGACGGAACGCTTTTTCGGAACGGGATTGCCGCGAAAATCAAAGATTTTCTCGCAATGACAACATATTGCAGGTTGGGTGAAACCTGACAAATAAAACAAATCAAGATAATTTTTGCCTTAAACAAACAAAAAAGACAGTTCTTAAAAACTGTCTTTTTGCTTTCTATTCATCAAAACCCTGTGGGAAGTAAAAATCCGTTGGTCTCTCTGTTACTATTACATGATGAAGAACACCGCCACTTGTTGACGACCCATGTTCTGCTATCGGGCTGCTCCTGAAACTCACACAAGTTCCATTAATTATATTATAACTCTTTTGAAATATTTTTAAACCGGACAATTTGAGTCTTGTATAAAAAACCACCCTTTTTACAGGGTGGCAAACTTGATTAAGAAACCGTATAAGTACCGTTGTATTGCTTAAATACTGTCGGGTCAAAGGTTAATGAACTTCCTTTCCCTACGAAATTTTTGTCAAAAATTTCTTTCAGACGGTACTTTGGAACATTGTCAGGTGCAGTTACAATCAATGTGTAAACTTTTCCCTGATTTGCGAAGTAAAATTTAGTTACCTTCATTTGTACTTCGTCTTTGTCCTGTTTCTGCTTCTGTTTTTTAATTGTTTTCTTTCAGTTTCTCCGAACTCTGACAAACGGCTTGTACCACTCCCTAGGTGGATTATATTTATATTATAATTTATGTATGCGTCAAATAAGGTCATAGTTTTTAGGGTTTTTAACAAAATATTTTGTCCGCTTCGGACTTGGTTTTTCTTTTATTTTTCACCTGAAAATTTTTCAGTTATTTCTTCAGTTGTGTTATACATCAAATTCTGCCTGTTTTCTTCTGTCAGCAGTTTTTCTGCCTTTTGGCAAAGTTCTTCGGTAATCATTTTTTCGTGATTTCTTTGTTCTCTTTTTTTACTATAAACTTCCATTCCCTCATGCCAGCATTTTTTGAATAATTCATAATCGGAAAATGATTTTACCGCTTTGCATTTGGGACATTCCGCATAAAATTTGTTGTAACCCGAATGGATAATACCGCATCCCTTTATTACAACCATTTTTTCACCGCAGTTTTCACAAATTATATTTGTTTCGGGTGTTGATATTTCTTCCGTTGTTCCCCAGCCATGTGAACCGAATTGTAAAATCATTTTCTTTTCCTCTTGATTACCTTTTTTATTATTATAAAACATATATACGTCAAAACAGGACGTATATAATCACAAGGACATACTTATATTTAAGTATGTCCTTTTCTTAACATCTGACCGTATAGGCTTTGGCATACAAGTTCCATCTGACCAAATTTATCAAATGTCCTGTTATTTATATTATAACTCTTTTAAAATCTTTTTAAATCCGACAAAACGTGTCTTATATGAACATGTCATTGCGAGAAAATCTTTGATTTTCGTGGCAATCCCGTTCGGTTTCAGGGATTGCTTCGGGCAAGCCTCGCAAAGACAGAGTGTAGGTTGGGTGAAACCCGACAAAAAACTATTTCACCAATTTGTCCACAATTCGTTTCAGCGTGATTTTTACGTGGGCATAATTCAAGCCGCCCTGCATATAAACCGCATAGGGCGGTCTGACGGGCCCGTCTGCCGAAAGTTCAATCGTCGAACCCTCTACAAAAGTTCCGCCTGCCATAATTAAATCATCATCATACCCAGGAACAACATCAGGAACGGGTGTAAGATAAGATTCTACGGGTGAACACTGCTGAACGGTTTTGCAAAACTCAATCAGAGGCTCTTTTGCCCCGAATTTTATCGTCTGGATTAAATCTGTTCTTTTTTCATGCGGTTTTGGCGTAGAAACAAAGCCGATATCCTCAAAAACCTGAGATGCCAAAATTGCGCCCTTTACCGCTTCCGCAACGATTGACGGAGCCATAAACAAGCCCTGAAACATAAGTCTTGTCTGGTTAAACATTGCGCCGCCCTCTCTGCATATCCCCGGGGCTGTAAGACTAGCCGCAACCAATTCGACCAATTCGTCTTTTCCCGCAATATATCCGCCTGCCTCGACTATTCCGCCGCCCGCATTTTTTATAAGCGAGCCTGCAATCAAATCGGCTCCGACATCTGTCGGCTCGAGTTTTTCCGTAAATTCGCCGTAGCAATTATCCACAAAACAAATACATTCGGGGTTTTTTGACTTTACGGTTTCAACAATTTTTTTAATAGTATCTATATCAAGCGATTTCCGCAGAGAATACCCTCTTGAACGCTGAATTAAAACCATTGTGGTTGATTTATCAACCCTTTTGCAAAGAGTATCAAAATCAACATCGGTGTCATTTAAAAGAGGAACTTCATCGTATTTTACACCGTGTCCCATTAAAGACTGTTTATAATTTCCTCTTTTTCCGATTACTTCTTCCATTGTATCGTAGGGAGAACCCGCAACAGACAAAAGTTTGTCGCCGTGGCGCAGGCAGCCGAAAAGGCAACAGGAAAGAGTATGTGTTCCCGATACAAAATGCGGTCTTGCCATTGCTTTTTCCGCATGAAAAACATCTGCAAAAACGTTATCAAGAGTTTCTCTGCCTATATCATCGTGTCCGTAGCCCGAAACGGTATAAAAATGCTGCATACCGACCTGATTTTTTATAAAAGAGTCTAAAACTTTTTCCTGATTGTATTCCTTTATTTCGTCGGTAACCGCAAACTGTTTGGCAACTTTGTTTTCTGCGTTTTGTATTAAATCAAGAGTTTCCTGTTTCATACTAAAATGAAATCATAAACATCAAATAGTTTCAATTGCGTATTCTATTAAAATATAATTTGTTGTATTATATGAAAAGTTTAGAGAAGGACGTGGTATGGCGGAAGAATTTAACCCCGAAGAAAATCAGGAAACAGAAGAAGTTTTACCGAAACGAAAGAAAAGAGTTTCAAAATTTCTCGAAGAAAACATTGAAGAAAAAAAGCAGCAGCACAATATGTATTTTATTGCTGCCTTAATAATGTCAATTTTGCTTGTTTCGACAGGAATTTTTGCCACTTATAAATATTTTCAGGAGGATTTTGAAATCAGCCTTTTTGATTTTGACAAGCAGGGTAAAAACAAAAGCGACAAGGATAATTTAAAGGTTAAAGGCAACTTGTTCAACCGCAAACACAACATACTTATTTTGGGTGTGGATTCTAACGGTACGGATACAGACCCGTTTGAAAATACCCGTTCGGATACTATTTTGATTGTTACCTTAAAGCCGAAAGACAAAAGTGTAAACATTATATCAATACCGAGAGACAGCAAGGTTTTTCTCGCTCACAGAAACGGTGTTCAAAAGATTAATGCGGCACATGCAATCGGCGGGGTAAAACTTACAAAAGATACCATTGAAGAAACCTTTGGCATAAAAATAAACAATTATATCGTTTTCAACACCGAAGGCATAGTTAAATTTATTGATGCAATCGGCGGTGTTCCCGTTTACGTTGAAAAAGATATGGTTTATCACGACTGGTCAGGCAAACTTCACATTGACCTTAAAAAAGGCACCCATATGTTAAGCGGCAAAGAAGCGGAAGGCTTTTTGAGATACAGAAAAGACGCTTTGGGTGATATCGGCAGAACATCAAGACAACAGTGGTTTGTCCGTGCGGTAGCCGAAAGACTTAAAGACCCCGAAGTTATTACAAAAATTCCCGAAGCATTAAGAATTGCCGACGAATATGTAAAAAGCGATTTGAGTCTTTATCAGATGGCACAATATGCGGCTTATGCGGCAAGCATAGATTTGTCAAAAGTCGAAACGGCAACAATGCCCGGGGCGCCAAACAAAAAAGGTTACATTAGTTACTGGATTTTAGACCCCGAACAGTGTAAAGATGTAATCAGCAGAATGGTTTACAACAAAAAACCCGACGTTGATGCCGATAAATTACCCGTTGCGGGAATAATGTACACTTCGGAAAATGAGAAACAGGCAACATCAATTAAAAATAAACTCGAAGAAGCAGGTTATACCGTTAATATGGTAAGGCAATCAAAATTGCCTCATCAGCAGGTTTTCGGTCATACAAACCTCGTTACACCGCAATTTATGAACAAACTGAAAAATACCTGTCCCGAAATCAAAGAAATGCAATTTGTCTATGACCCGACAAAAATATATTGCGCTAACAGTGATTTCACAATAATTCTTTCAAAATAAATCAGCAAACAGGAATTAAGAACATGGAAATATTAAAACTTGCAGTACCGAACAAAGGCAGACTATCTGAAAGAATATATGACTTGCTGAACAGGGCAGGCTTGAATTTTCAGACAAAGGGCGAAAGAGTTTTACAGGTCAACACCAAAGACGGTAATTATTCCGTTATCTTTTTAAGAACACAGGATATTCCGAATTTTATCGAAAAAGGTGTTGCAGATATAGGTTTTACGGGTTTTGACATTGTAACCGAATCGGAAACAAATGTTGATAAAATTATGGACTTGGATTTCGGAAACTGCGAAATGGTGGTTGCTGTCAAAGAGGAAGACGAATATCAGACCGTTAACGACCTGCCCGAAAAATTCAAAGTTGCAACATCTTTTCCGAACATAACAAAAAAATATTTTGAAAAAATCGGAAAGATAGCGGAAATAACCGAAGTAACGGGTGCAACGGAAATAACCCCCCGTCTGGGACTTTCCGATGTCGTTGTGGATATCACATCTTCGGGCGCAACACTGAAATCCAACAAATTAAAAATTATCGGTAATATATTAAAATCGTCTGCCGTCGTAATTGCAAGAAAAAACCTGTCAGATGAATTAAAGGAAAAATCAAAGGTTCTTCTGATGGCTTTGCAATCCGTTCTTGACGCAGAAGAAAAAAAGTATTTAATGGCTCACGTTCCCAAAAAATCTTTGGAAAGAGTAAAAGAATTTTTGCCGGGGCTGTCATCGCCGACGGTTACACAACTGCTCGACGATACGGAAAATGTTGTTATCCACGTTGTTGTCGATAAAGACAAAATCTATGACAGTATCTATAAATTAAAACAACTCGGCGGCAAGGGCATTTTAATTATGACGGTTGACCAGATGGTGAGGTAAAAATGAGTTATCCTAATCTTGAAGAACTTATTAATACAATTGAAATATTACGTTCCGAAAACGGCTGCGCATGGGACAGAGAACAGACACATTCTTCTTTAAGGCACAATATGATAGAAGAAGCCTATGAGGCGGTTGATGCAATAAATTCAGGCGATATGAACCATCTCAAAGAGGAACTCGGAGATGTTCTTTTGCAGGTCGTTTTACACTCTCAAATTGCAAAAGAGGAAAACAGTTTTGATATAGAAGATGTTGCAAAACGTATTAATGACAAACTTATACACAGACATCCGCATGTTTTTGGAAATCTTCACACGACAGATACCAAAGAAATTCTTGAAAATTGGGAAAAATTAAAGGCGGAAGAAAAACCTCACAGAACTTCTCAAATGGACGGCATTTCAAAGTCGCAATCCGCACTTATGAGTGCTCAAAAAATCAGCAACAAAGCCGTTAAAGTGGGTTTTGAATGGCAAAACGACGAGCAGTTGTTAGAATGTATTTTTTCCGAGTTTAAAGAGTTTCAGGAAGCCAAAACCTATGACGAAAAAGAAGAAGAATTCGGCGATATACTCTTTGCAACGGTAAATCTTGCAAGAAGACATCAGATTGATGCCGAACAGGCTTTAATCCGTTCAAATACAAAATTTATGAAACGTTTCAGAAAAATGGAAGAACTTGCCGAAAAACCGCTCAAAGAACTGACCTTTGAGGAATGGGACGTTTTGTGGAAACAGGCAAAAAAAGCCGTTTCGGAAGAGCAGTAAATTTTCAGACGAAAAACAAGTCTGCGGTAAAAGGCTCCGCTTGCTATTATACCGTTTCGGTTTCTTTTGTTTCCTGTTCCTGATTATCGGGTATGTACTCGTAACCCGCCATTGAACAAACCTGCCGAACCCATTGTTCGTAAATTTCTGTTTCCGATAATTTCCAAGAAATCGGTGTACCTATTGAAACGTTCAAATGACCCTTAAAGGGAACCCAGTTGTATTTTTCAACACCCGTTATCGCCATCGGAATAATATCCGTCTTTGACATCTTTGCAATTACAGCAAAACCTCTGTTTATTACTTCGATTTTTTTGTTTCTGAAGATACCGCCCTGAGGAAAGATACACAAATTAAAATACTTTGTTTTCATTACATCACGAACAGTTTTTATGGTCGCAACTTCAAGTTTTTCCCTGTTTACCGCAAAGCCGCCCAATTTTGGAATAACCCACTGCAAAAATTTGTTTTTAAACAATTCTGTTTTTGCCATATATGCCATAGGTCTGTTTGTCGCAATAAAAACTGTATGCGGGTCTAAAAAAGATATATGATTCGGCGCAAAAATAAACTTTTGATTCTTCGGTATGTTTTCTCTGCCCTTAACCGAAACCCGATAAAACAGTCTTATTGCGGGATAAATCAAAAAGTATGTCGAAGTCCACTGGATAATATATTTACCCAGATTGAAATCTTTTTCATACATTCTTGCAAAGTTTTTTTCAGACATAATTTAATTTTCCGGTTTATACTCAAGTCCAGACATTTCCGATATAGCCTGACACCATTTTTGGATTGTTTCTTCGGTTTCTCCGTAGGGGATTAAATCGCCGACCTTAATGGTAATTTTTCCCTGATGGAACCAGTTTGATTTCTTTTCCATACCGACAATTGAAACAGGCATAATATCACATTTTGAAGCCTTTGCAAGTGCCGTAAAGCCTCTTGAAACGTGGTTTATCATGCCGCTTTTATCTCTTGTTCCCTGAGGGAAAATTCCCAAAATCCATTTTGTTTTATTGACGGCTATTGCCGTTTTGATGGTTGATACTTCCAATTTTTGACGATTTACGGAAAATGCCCCGCAATAATCCATAATAAATCTGCTTCCGAGTGTCGCAAACAGTTCTTCTTTTGCCATAAAGGCCATTGTCTTATGCAGCGCCATTGCTATTACAAACGGATCCCAGCCTGTCATGTGGTTTGCGGCTATTAAATATTTTTTATCGGTTTTAAGTTTTTCTCTCCCGATTACTTCAACTTTGTAGAAAAAATGAACATAAGATGCTATAAAAACGTGGCAGATTATCCACTGAAAAATTGTTCTGACAAGGTTAAAGTCTGATGCATCTCTTTTAGAGAATTTCTTTTCCATATATTTTTCAAACATTTTTACCTCTTTCCAGATTATAATTTTAGCATAAAAACCCGCCCGTTATTTTTTTTTAATGAAAATTAACGTTTTAAAAAGAAAAGCAGCGGCATTATTTTTACCGTATTTTTGTGATATCATTGTTTCAAAGAATGGGGATATTAAAATGTCTAAAAAAATATTGATAAACGTCTATGATTATGAAAATCTTGAAGATTTACTGAAGAATCTGCAAAAAATATCTGATTTTGAAGTTTTTGCAGCGGAAACATCTTTTGAACAGATAAAAAAATACTGCTCCGATGTTAAAAAATTTGATTGGCAAAAAGATGTATTTGATATAGTTATCTGCAACTTTTATCCTTTACGGCAGTACCGCAACAAAAACGTTGATGAAAAAGAAATTCTTGAACATTTTGATACGGAAGGTTTATCAATAATTCAGAAATCTGCAAAAAATTATGAAAACACTCTTGTTGTTACATCTTCCGCTCAATACGAAGAAACCGAAAATTATGCGAAAAACGGTTTTGTTGACGAAAATTTGAGAAAAACCTTTGCACAAAAGGCTTTGCTCACAATTTGCCAAATTAATTCGGATATTATCAACATAACGGGCGGACAAAATGACTTTATCAATATAAATTCGGTTAAAACAGATTCTCTTGCCTACGGGGAAAATCCTCATCAGCAGGCAAATCTGTTTGAAAACGACATGCTTTCTTATGAAATAATTGCAAACAGACAATTATCCTACAACAATTTTTTGGATATCAATGCGGCAACTGCTCTTGCGGCTGAATTTTACGATGTAAACGCAACAATTATCGCCCGTCATGCAATGCCCTGCGCAGTGGCGCTCGGTTCTTCATTAGAGGAATCTTATCTCAAAGCAACTGATTGCGACCCCGTAAGCGCCTTCGGCGGTGTTGCCGCTTTTACGAAGATAATCGATAAGAAAACCGCAAAACTTTTATCATCAATGTTTATGGAAGTTATTATCGCTCCCGATTTTGATGAAGAAGCCCTTGAAATGTTAAAGGAAAAAAATCTTAAACTCATAAAAATCAATACACCGCTCAAAGATTACAAACAGTTTTTGCAGAAAGAAATTATGCAGACACCGTTTGGCATACTTGTTCAGGATTTTGACAATTCGGAACTTATGAAAAACACGTTCAAGGTTGCAACAAAGAAAAAACCGACAACGGAAATGGTTGAGGATATGGTTTTTGCGTGGAAAATATCCAAACATGCCCGTTCAAACTCGGCAATAGTCGTAAAAGATTTAAAAACCGTCGGCATAGCACAGGGACAGGCAAACAGAATTGAGGCAATAGATTTGGCACTTGACAGGGCGTGTGAAAATTCAAAAGATGCAATTCTCGCAACAGACGGCTTTATTGCAACAACGGACGGCATTTTAGATGCGGCACAGGCAAGAATTGCGGCAATTATTCAGCCGGGCGGAAGCAAAAGAGACAAAGAAATCTTTGCGGCTGCCGATAAAAACGGAATTACAATGATTACAACAGGATTACGACAGTTCAGAAACAAATAGGACAGATATGGCAGAGGCAAACATAAAAGCGGTCAGATGGCTCGAATTTTCCCATTTTGTAATTGATTGTTACCCCGGGTTTATTGCGCCCATGCTGCCTTTTATAACCGCAAAAATAGGAATAGAAATGGCGGCGGCTATGCTGATTATCAGTATGGCAAACATTTCCTCCTACCTTTTGCAGCCTGTTTTCGGGTATTTTGCAGACCGCTGTCAGAAAAGATTTTTCATTTTCTGGGGAATAATCATTGCCTCGGTTTTTATTCCGCTTATGAGTGTTGCGCAAAGTTTTGCGGCGCTTTCTGCGGCAATTATTCTCGGGGAAATCGGTGTGGGCTTTTTTCATCCGCAGGCAACAAGTTTTGTTCCGATTTTTTGTAAAAATCCCGAACAGGAAAGATTTCACATGGGTTTCTTTTTGAGTATGGGAAGTGTTGCCTACGGTGTCGGCGCTCTTGTTGCAACGAAAATTTATGATGTTTTTGGTGAACAAATGCTTATCGCAACGTCAATTTTCGGTATTATAACCGCCTTTTCAATGTTTGTTTTTGTTCCGAAAATTTCCTGTGAACAAAAGGAAGAAAAGAAAAGAATACATTTCGGAGAGGGAATAAAGGCTATTTTATCCCACAAGATTGTCCTGACTCTCGTTTTTGCATCTATTGTAAAATCGATTATCGTTTCGTCTTATACGCTGATTATGCCGTTTTACTGGAAAAATATCGGATTGAGTGCGTTTAAAATCGGTATTATAAGTTGTATTTTTCTCGCAACTTCCACTCTCGGAATGTTGGCGGCTCATAAAATTGAAAAACTTATCGGCAGCAGAAATACCTTTTACTTTTCGTTTGTAACATCGTTTATAACGGCTCTTGCAACAATTGTACTCTTGAAAGTAAATCTGTATCTTGCAATATTTATGTACGGCCTGCTCGGATTTTTGATTTTCATAACGCAGCCCGTTAACGTTGTTATGTCACAAAAACTTTTGCCCGAATACAAGAGTCTTATTTCGGGTTTTGTAGGCGGTTTTACTTGGGGAATAGTCGGCGTAATGCTTCCCGTAATTGCTTTTGTTACGGAAAAAACGGATATTTTGACGACACTTGCCTTCGTTTCTGCCATACCTTTGATTTTCTGTTACTGGGTAAAAAATATTCCTTTAAAACCGATTGAACAGGGAGAATTTTCTTGTGAAAAAAATGGAGTTTAAAAAAAGAATTTTACTTGTCGGTATGCCCGATATGGCGCTTATTTGCATGACAAAACTTGCGCTTGAGGGTGTGAATATAGTTGTCTGCGTTCCGCCGCCAAAAAACCACGGCACCTACAAGTTGTTTTGCGATTATGCAGATAATCTTGATTTGCCCGTAATAAACTATGACAATTCGCTGAAGGATGATGATTTTATTGAAAAGTTAAAGGCTCTGGATTTGGATTTGGCGGTTGTCTGTTCTTACGGAAAACTTTTTCCGCCCGAGTTTTTAAGTGTTACAAAAGACGGATTTATAAATGTTCATCCGTCACTTTTGCCGAAATACAGAGGTGCAAGCCCCTATCAGCATGTAATTTTAAACAAAGAAAAAGAAACGGGCGTAACCCTGCATTATATGGATAATCATTTTGATACGGGGGATATAGTTGCACAGCAGAGGGTTGAAATTTATAACAACGATACAATGGGAACAATCTTTAACCGTCTGAACTTTCTTGGCGCAGATATGCTCGTTGAAATGCTTACGGATTATGAAAAAAACGGAAAACCGAAAGGAACAAAGCAGCCCTCGGGCGATTTTGTAAAAGCACCCGCTCTCAATGCGGGAACTCCCGAAACTTTTATAAACTGGAACCAATCGGCTGATGATATAGAAAGATTTGTCAGAGCCTTAAACCCTTTTATAAGCGCACTTGCTTTTTACAGGGGAAATGCTCTTAAAATACACATGGGATATGTAGAAAACTATGACTCGGGCTTTGCCCCGGGAACAATAATTTCAACGGATTTTGACCTTTCCGTTGCGACAAAAAAAGGAACTTTTCACATAACAATATTACAGGCAGGCTCTTATTTTATCGGCGCAGCGGCTGATTTTATAAGACTTTCACATTGCAAAGCAGGAGAATTAATGGAATAATGGATACTTTAAAATTTTTAACGGCAGGAATACCTCTTTCCGCAGAAAAACAGGGATATAAAGCGGGTTTTGAAACACTTAAAAAACTCAATCTGGACGGTTTGGAAGCGGAATTTGTACACGGTGTAAGAATCAGCGAGGAAGGCACAAATATAGTTAAACAGGCTGTTTCGGACGGCTTTACGGTAACCTGTCACGGCCCTTACTACATTAATCTAAATGCAAAAGAACCCGAAAAAATCGAGGCAAGTGTTAACAGAATTTTGGAAACCGCAAGAGCGGCAAAGAAAATCAACGCATATTCAATAACGTTTCATGCGGCGTTTTATATGGGAAACGATAAAGATGTGGTTTTTGACAGAGTCGTTAAACAGTTTGAAACCATAATGTCCGTATTGAAGGAGGAGGACAACAACGTTTTTGTCCGCCCCGAAACAACGGGAAAAGGCACCCAATGGGGTACTTATGAAGAAATTGTGAAATTATCAAAACTCTTTGATAATGTGTTGCCCTGTGTCGATTTTTCTCACGTTCACGCAAGAACGGGAGGAAAATACAACACTTACGATGAATTTTGTAAAATTTTTGAATTAATCGGAAATACTCTCGGCGACTTTGCTCTGCAAAATTTTCACGCCCATATTGCAGGGATTGAGTATTCTTCAAAGGGCGAAAAGAAACATCTTATTTTGGAAGAAAGCGACATGAATTACAAAGACCTTTTAAAAGCCTTTAAAGCCTTTAACGTTAAAGGCGCTGTCGTTTGCGAAAGCCCGAATATCGAAGATGATGCGCAACTTTTAAAACAGTATTATTTAAGCCTGTAATTAAAAGCCCAAAGACCAGCGGTAGTAATTCGGATTATATTTTTTAACGTTCTTCTTGGTATTAACGGGTTTATCGGCATTAATATCGATAACGTGTCTTGCCGGGTTTAATTTGCCCGAACGACCGACAAGTTCCTCAACGTTATGATAAGACATAAGATTATCAAGTTTGTTTTGAAGTTCAATATTTTCGTTGTTGAGTTTCATTGTTTCGCCGCTCAACTTTGTCAGAGATTCCTGCATTAAAGTTGTTATGTAATAACTGATTGTCATTATTACTATTATTGCCATAAGCAGTCTGCACAACGTCTTGTTTAAGGTTGAAAGTGTATGCTTCGGCTTAATATGTTTTGCAAATTCATCTTCTGTCAAAGTTAAAATCCTTATTTTATAACCCTTGCCGCTCGGAGTTTTGCGGAACGTGACGGGGGATTGAGTTTTACTTCTTCCTCTGCTGCGTACAAAGGTTTTTTCGTTAAAATTTCAAGCCTGCTGTCGTTGAATTTTTGTGAATTATCTCTGAAAAAGTTTTTCACAATTCTGTCCTCGGCAGAATGAAATGTTACAGCAGAAATTATAGCACCTGTTTCCAAAAAGGGCAGAATGTTAATTAATGTATTTTTTATATTTTCAAGTTCCTGATTAACCTCAATTCTGATAGCCTGAAAAACTCTTGTTGCAGGGTGAAGTTTCGATTTAATTCTCGGCGTTGCTTCAATTATCAAATCCGAAAGTTCTGTCGTCGTTTCAATTTTCTTCTGTTTGCGTTTTAGCACAATCGCTTTTGCAATTCGTTTTGAAAACCTTTCCTCGCCGTATTCGCTGAAAATTTTAACGAGATTTTCTTCGCTGTAATTATTTACAACATCGTAAGCCGTAAAATCGGCATCTTTGTTAAAACGCATATCCAAAGGGGCTTCTTTTGAAAACGAAAAGCCTCTTGTTGCGGAAGTAAGTTGAAAATATGATGCTCCAAAGTCGTAAACCACACCGCCCGTGATTTTTTCAATCCCCTCTTTTTTCAGACATTCAGCAATATTAACGTGGCTGTTTTTGATAATTTTCACGTTTTTATATTTGTTCAGGTGTTCTTTTGCGGCAGAAATTGCATCATCATCGATATCAAAAGAGTAAAGTAAACCGTCGGGGCTGATTTTTTCTGCAATAAGCGAAGAATAGCCCCCGCCGCCCAGAGTTGCATCAACGTAAATTTTGCCGTTTTGACATTCTAAAATGCCGACAGCCTCTTTTGCCATAACGGGAAAGTGCTTAAACTGCTCCATCAGCCTTCAATCTCTGCAAGTTTTTCTAATTTGAGTTTTTGGTCTTGTTCGATAAGCAAATCAATTAATTCGTCCAAATCACCGTCAATAACAGTCCAGACATTGAGGTTGTGATTAATTCTGTGGTCTGTAAGTCTGCCCTGAGGGAAGTTATATGTTCTGATACGCTCCGAACGGTCGCCCGTACCTACCTGAGAACGTCTTAAATCGGTGATTTCCTTCATTTGCTTTTGTACTTCCAAATCGTACAATTTTGCTTTCAAAATCTGCATTGCACGTTCTTTGTTCTGTAACTGTGAACGTTCTTCCGTACAAAAAATCATAATTCCCGTCGGTTTGTGAAACAGTCTTGCGGCAGTTTCAACCTTGTTTACGTTCTGACCGCCTGCGCCGCCCGAACGAGCCGTGGACATTTCAATATCTTCCGGTCTGATTTCAACTTCAACGTCATCAACTTCGGGCATGACGGCAACCGTTGCGGTTGAGGTATGAACTCTGCCCTGAGATTCCGTTTCGGGAACTCTCTGTACCCTGTGAACACCCGATTCGTATTTCAAACGGCTGTAAATGCTGTCGCCTTTAACGGAAATAATGACTTCCGAAACACCGCCCATTTCCGATTCGGTTTTACTCAAAACTTCGGTTTTCCAGCCCATTTTATCGGCATAACGCATATACATTCTCATAAGGTCGCCCGCAAAAATATTGGCTTCATCACCGCCTGCCGAACCTCTGATTTCAAGCATGATATCTTTGTCATCCATCGGGTCACGGGGCAAAAGCAAAACCTTCATTTTTTCGGAATATTCGGCAATTTTTTCTTCGTTTGAAGCAATTTCGGCTTTAAGAAAACCTCTCATTTCCTCGTCCTGTTCGCCGTGTAAAAGTTCGTTGGCATCTTTTATTGCATTTGTCGCTTCCTGCCATTTGTGATAGAGTTCAACGGTTTCTTCCATTGATTTACGCTGTTTCGATAAATCTCTGAATTTATTATAATCCTGAATAACCTCGGGTCTGCTTAAAATTTCACCGAGTTCCGTATATTTTTCCTCAATTTTTATAATTTTATCAATCATTTCTTCCATTGATTAATTCCTCTTTTTTGGGTTTTCTGCCGCAGGATTTGTCTTCGTCGCAAAAGCCCGCCTTTTCGCATTTTGGCGAGAGATACTCTTTTAGCCACGGTTCTGTGCTGACAAGTTCATCGCACATCATTTTTACGAGAGTTCTGATTTCGGATTGGGCTCTTGTGCACAATCTTAAATTTGCAAGGTGAATCATTTCACGGAGGTTTAAACTTGCGACCATTGATGTTGCGGCTGCATTCGGAAGAAGATATCTCGCATCTTCGGCGGGAATACCGTTTTCCGTCATTTCAAGATACAATTTAGTCGTTTCCTGCATAAATTGCTGATATTTTTCGTATAATTCGGGCTGCTTTAAAATTGTCGGCGGAACAATGTAATCAAACTGCTCTTTTTCTTTAACGTAACGCTGTGATTTTTGGGAAAAAGACATTAATCTGTGTCTTACAAGTTGATGTGAGCATGCCCTTGAAATTCCGCTTATGGCAAAAGATATCTGAACGTGCTCAATAGTGCTGTAATGTCCCGAGGACACGACTTTTTTTATCAGATTTAAGGCTTTTTCTTTGTCCTGAGCATTTTCACAATTGTTAATATTAATCGGCGAATCGGCCGAATAACATGTTCTGCAGGCAGTATAAACCGTTCTCAGAATATTCTGAGGTTTTGAAATAATTTTAACCTGCGGTTTTACTTCGTGTTCTGTCATACAAGCCTCTTTTATACGCAAATACCCGCTATATGCGGGCATTTTGGTTTGCTGCTTACGCAGACTCTAAAAAAGTTATTTTTGCTGATAACGTTTTTTAAATCTTTCAACACGACCTTCGGTATCAACAATTTTTTGGTTTCCTGTGTAGAAGGGGTGGCAATTGTTACAAATTTCAACCGTGATATCGTCGCTGATTGAACCTGTTTCAATTTCGTTACCGCATACACATTTTATAACTGTTTTTTTGTAATCGGGATGAATATCTTTCTTCATGAGTTTTTCCTCTATATTTGAAATCTTTTCAAAATAATTATAAACACCTAAAAAATTAATATCAAGTATAAAGTAAATTTTTTTAAAATAATCATTAAGGTACTGTTATAAAAATGTAAATTGTGGTAGTATATACATGTATTTTGCAATTGGAGAATATAAAAATTATGAAAATTAGAAAAGCAATGTCTTTGTCGGAAGTGCTCATAAGCCTTGCGGTTGTTGCAATTTTGGCGATGATTTTAGTTCCGTTGTTAACAAAATCTACTGCAAACAAAGAAAAATTCCTGTATAAAAAAGCCGTAAACACGATGCAAAATGCTATATCGGCAGTAATGCAGGATAACGGTGTTGTTAACGCATCTAACTTCTGGCCCGAAATGTCAGACGGCGGCGAAAGTGTACGTGACCAAATAGCCAAAAAGATTATTACATTAAACGGTGTTAACAAAAATACGGCAGCAGGTAACACAACTGCTTTAGACCCCGATTTCCGTTCCAACGACGGTATGATGTGGTGGGGCTTGCCTGACCAGTGGCCGCAAGATTCAAGCGGTGAACCTGCTAAATACATTGACGTAAACGTTGATGTTAACGGTGAAGGCGGTACTAACATCGAATCTGCAGATTCCGGTGAATACGGCGAATCGATGAAAAGACCCGACAGACTCAGAGTTCGTTTGATGAAGGACGGTCGTGTTGTTGTTCCTCAGTACGATGATGAAGACAGCAACTGGTCTTTCGAACGTGAATATATGCTTTCACAAAAGGCTTATAACTAATAATAAACCAACAGTTTAAAAACAACCCGACAGGGTTGTTTTTTTTTGCTTGTGTAACACTCTTTCTTGTGGTATATTTTTCTTAATCATTAAAAATTACATTAAGAAAGGGAATTTATTAATGGAAACAAATGAAAAAAAAGCAACAATAGGTATTATCGGAGGAACGGGTTTTTATTCCTTTTTTGCGGGACAGGAAACTCAGGAAGTAAATATTGATACACCTTACGGTAAACCGAGTGACGTTATTACAATAGGTCAAATCGGTGCGCACAAAGTCGCATTTTTACCCCGTCACGGTATTGACCACAGATTTCCGCCTCATTTGGTAAATTACAGAGCAAACGTCTGGGCGTTGAAATCATTAGGGTGCGAAAGAGTTATTTCACCCTGTGCGGCAGGAAGTTTTCAAAAGCATGTAAAACCGGGGTCTTTCGTTGTTCCCGACCAGTTTGTTGATTGGACGGACGGAAGAAAAAGCACTTTCTTTGAAGGCCCGAAAGTAATTCACGTCAGTGCTGCAAATCCCTATTGCCCCGAATTGCGTAAATTGGCAATTGAAGCGGCTCACAAGAACGGCATTGAAGTTCACGAAACAGGTACCGTTGTTACGATTAACGGCCCCAGATTTTCTACAAAAGCCGAATCACAGTTCTTCACAAGACAGGGCTGGGAAGTTGCAAGTATGACTCAATTCCCCGAAGTTCATCTTGTAAAAGAACTCGATATGTGTCCTGTAACAATCGCTCTTATCACTGACCACGACTGCGGTTTGGAGGGTGACGTTGAACCCGTTACACACCAGCAGGTCTGCAAAATCTTCAATGACAACATCGATAACCTTAAAAAGATGTTGATTACTTTGATTGAAAGTATTCCTGCAGAAAGAAATAACTGCGATTGCATGAACGCTTCAAAAACGTCATAGTTTAAATATTTTTACCGATGTCTGCCTTATGCGGACATCGGTATTTTAAGGAAGAAAATGGGATATATAATTTACAAAAGCACGGTATATTTATTTCAGGCAACTTTTTTCATTTTGATTGTAAGTTGCTTTTTGACATGGCTTCCGAACATTGACTGGTACAGACAGCCTTATAAATTTTTCTACCAGTTCAGCAATTTTTTCTTTGCGCCTTTCAGAAAAATCGTACCGCCCATTTACGGTATGGATTTTTCGCCGATAGTCGCTTTTATTGTGTTAAGTATTATTGAAAACGTGCTTTTAGGCTTGTTGAGAGCCATCTTCGGTTTATACTGATGTTAAAATCCAGATAAATCTTTTTAAGAATTTTCCGAGCCACATAAATAAAAATCCGAAGATGAAGTCAAAAACCGCTCTTGTAAGGCTTTCAAACAAAAGCCAGTCCATTATGTGCGGAATTTTGTCGTGCATCAAGAAAGATACCAAAAGCATATAAATAAAGCCTAAAAGGTGAATAATCAAAACCGCAAAAAAGGAAGTTTTTAACAACTTGAGGACGGTATAATTTTTTTCGACGTAAAGTCCTGCAAACAGTGATGCGGGCAAAAATGCCAGAATATAACCGAACCCCGGCTGTAAAATATAATCAAAACCGCCGCCGAGTGCAAAAACAGGCAAAAACAAAAGCCCGATTACAATGTAGAAGAAGACCGAGGTCATTCCGCAGGCACCGCCCAGCAAAGAAGATGTGAACAAAATCATCGGAATTTGCGGGATATAATAATACGGTTTAAATGCAAATATTGACTGAAAGCCCGTAACACCTGACGGATGAATTATATTAACAAGAGGCTGTAAACAGTTAAATAATTTTATTCTTGTAAAGGTTGCAACTATCAGCAAAACCGTACAAAACAGCGTGATTGTCAAAATCCCGATAAGTCTTAACGGAGAATACTGCGGTTCTCTTGTTTTTGGTTTTTGTTGTTCCTGATTGTTTATATTAGTTTCAGTCATGATATTTTAATTCTATTTCCTTTTTTATATTATTGTAGTTTGTTTTAAATTTATCATACCAGATGTTTTCGGTAAACATTATTAAGGCATTTTCATTGTTGTCCTGATAATATTTTTTTCTTGTTCCGATTGTGGAAAAGCCGAATTTGTCATAGAGGGAGATTGCGGGAATGTTGCTTTCTCTGACTTCGAGTGTAATGTATTTTATCATTTTTTTATAACATTCATCAATCAAATCCGTCATCAAAAAGGTTGCAATACCTTTTCTGCGATAGTCGGGGTGGGTGGCAAAATTTGTTATATGTGCTTCTTCGATTATCTGCCAAAACCCGTAAAAGCCCGCAAGATTGCCCTGAGGTGTCAGAACGCACTTATAATTAGCCAGTTTGTTTTCAATTTCGTTTTCAAAAGATTCTCTTGACCAATGATGGTTCGGATGGCAAAGTTTTTCGATTTCCATAACGTCATCGAGGTCAATTCTTTCGATATTTTTTATAAGCAGTTTAGACATATAATAATATTATCACTTTTTTTTTAATGTGGCATTGTTATTTATTTGTTAAGCAATAAGATAAATTTTTAATACTTCTAACGACAGTAAAAAGTAGGCATATTCTAAACAGATAGTATCACTCTATTCTGTACAATTTAATTGCAAAAAAGGTTCGAGCATATTGAGCGAGTATTTGTTGTTTTTGAAGTTTGCGTTAAAAAATTTTAACTGTTTGAAGAACGAAGTTCGAGTTTTAAAATTTTAGCAAACGAAAAATTACAAGCAAATAACGAGCGAAATCAGCTCGAGAGTTTCTTTGTGCAACGTTTCTTTGCGGTCAAAGAAATGTTGCGTAAAATGCCATAATTGAGATTGGTAAGCAAAAAATCTTTTGATGATTATATGACAGAATTATCATAGATTTTTGTGAGCCACAAATACTTTATAAATGATTTATATAATGACCGTTTGTTTTTGTAAAAAATTTTACATATACCAAAAAATAGAATATCCTATAATAAAGAGGAACATAAACATGAAAAAGATTATATATATTTTTGCGGTCATTTTAACGGTTATGCCGATGTATGCGGCGGAAATGCACGACGAAACCGATATGTCGGAAATAAAACTTATGGCTGAACCGAAAACTATTCTCAAGGACGACAGCGAAAAATCCGTACTTGATGAAAAAATTCAAAAGGCTATCGATAAGGCTGAAAAAAAGATGGAGGAACTTCAAAAAAATGCCGAAGAAACAGAAAAGGCAATAAAAGAAGAAGTTAACTCTGCCGAAAAAGCAATAACCGATGAGGTTGATAATTTATCAGCAAAAGAAAAGAAACTTCGTGATGAAAAACTGAAAAAATTACAGGAAGAAGAACAAAAACTAAAAGACGAAGAAGCGCAAATTAACGAAGAAATTAAAAGATACGAAGAAGAAATCGCAAAAAGACGGGAAATGCTCCAAAAGAAAAAGGACGAACTTCTCCCCGAAAACACTAAACAGAGTGAAGAAGCAAAAGAAACGGTAAAAGAAGAAAAAGTCCAAAAAGAAGTTTCCGAAACACCCGCTGAAACAAAAACGACAGAATTTGTTCAGAAAAAATATGTTCCTTTTGTGTATGACAAAAAAGAAGCATCAAAATACAAAAAAGAATTAAAACAAAAAGGAATAAAATTTAATAAAGAAAACTTTATCAAGCAGGCAGAAGCGGGCAATGATGAAAATGTCAGAGCGTTTTTGGGTGCGGGCATGAAGCCAGATGTTACAAACGACTCAAAGACCACTGCTTTGATATGGGCAAGTTTTTTGGGAAAAGAGGAACTTGTTCAGGACTTAATTGCGGCGGGTGCCGATGTAAACGCAACAAACATTGACGGTTTTACACCGTTACATGCTGCCGTTGAAAGCGATAATACAAACATTGTCAGATTGCTGCTCAAAAACGGTGCAAGAATAAACACCGCTTTGAAATCTGACAAGACAACCCCTCTGCATACGGCTTGTTACAAAGGTAACAAAGATATTATCCAGATTCTGACGGTTGCGGGTGCCGATGTAAACGCAAAGAATACTTATGGTGCAACGCCTTTGGCGACAGCGGCATTTTACGGTAAAAAAGATATTGTTAACTACTTAAAATCAAACGGTTCTGATTTTGAAGTAAATTCCGAGGACGGAAAAATGCTGACGGTTTCAGCAATAACAGAGGGCAAGACCTCGTCTTTTGAAACCTTTATTGATTCGGGGGCAGATGTTAATCTTGCCGACAAAAACGGCAAAACAATGCTTCAGGCGGCTGTCGAGGAAAACGATACTGCGCTTGTAAAAGAACTGCTGAAAAAAGGTGCTAACGTTAACGTAAAATACACTTCAAAAGAATATAAAGATATCACCCCCATTCATACGGCAGTTATGAAAGGAAACTTTGAGACGGTTAAACTTCTTATAAAAAACGGTGCGGAGATTAACGTAAAAGAGTCCGAACTCAATACAACACCGCTTATGCTGGCAGTTTTGACGGGTAATGAAGATATTACGGCAGTTTTACTCTATAACGGTGCAAATATAAATGAAACGGCTGTAAGCGGAATTACCGCCTGCGATATGGCACTTGCGAAAAAAGACGAAAAAATGCTCAAAATTCTTGTCAAAAACGGCGGTCTGTTCGGCAAAAAAACGGGGGTAATCCTTGTACCTTACGGTTGTTCGGTTTCTTTCAACAAAGAACAGGATAAGTATAATATCAAAGTAAATGAGGCAGTTTCTGCAACAGAAGAATTTGAAAAGGAACAGCACGGCGAATATGACAAATATATGAAAAACAGTGCATCATACAGGGAAGGCAGAGATTTTGCACCCGATATGCATGCCCTGAAAATATATCCGCTTCTTTTTGAGATTTTGTCAAAATGATAACAAGCGCTTATGTTCACATACCCTTTTGCAGACGAAAATGTTACTATTGTTCGTTTGTATCGTTTGCAAAATCGGAATTGCGGGAAAAATACCTCTCGGCGCTTTTATCCGAAATTAAAAACCGATACAAAGGTGAAAAACTGAAAACACTTTACATAGGCGGCGGAACACCGTCGTTGATGAGCGCAGAAAGTATCGGAAAAATTATCGGCTGTTTTGATTTTGAAAACGATGCCGAAATCACCTGCGAAGCAAACCCCGAACAATTATCTTTGCAATGGCTAAAAGACATTAAATCGGCGGCAGTCAACAGGCTGAGCCTCGGTGTTCAGAGTTTCGACGATAATTTACTTCGGACAATCGGCAGAAAACATTCCGTCAAAGACGTTTTTACCGCTTTGGAAAACGCTCGAAGGGCGGGTTTTGAAAACATAAACGCTGACCTTATTTACGGCCTGCCAAATCAGGAAATGAGTGATTTTTCGGCATCTGTCATAACCGCCTGCGAACTCGGGTTTGAACATCTTTCCTCTTATGGTTTAAAGATTGAGGAAAACTCGTATTTTTACGGCAACATGCCCGACAATCTGCCTGATGAGGATATGCAGGCGGCAATGTATTTAAAACTGATTGAAATAACCGAAAAATACGGCTTTGAGCATTATGAAATAAGCAATTTTGCAAAAAAAGGCTTTGAGTCAAAACACAATCTTAACTATTGGAATGACAGCAATTACTACGGCTTTGGCTGTGCGGCAAGCGGGTTTGAAAACAATATCAGATATTCTCATTGCAGGACGATTGGGGAATATTGCCAAAATCCTTTGGCTCTGCTTGAAAAAGAAGTCCTTTCGCCTCAAATGAGGCTTGAAGAAACAATTTTTCTCGGGCTCAGAAAAAAAGAGGGCATTAAGGTTAAAGAGATAAATCAAAACTTCGGCATTGATTTTGAAACAAAATATGCGGATATTTTGAAAAAATACGGGGAATATTTTGTCCGAACATCAGACGGCTATGCGTTTTCGGATAAGGGCTTTCTGGTCAGCAACGTGATTTTGTCGGAATTTATTGAGTGATTGTTTTCAACGGAAAAACACATAAAAAGTATTGTCATTCTGAACGAAGTGAAGAATCCAGCAAATTTAAAAGAATATTATGTCGGCTGGATACTTCACCCTTTCGGGTTCAGTATGATAAAAATACAAACATGATTGTCATTCTGAGGGCTTTTGCCCGAAGAATTCAAAAGTTTTCATTGATATTTTGGAAAATTTAAAACCAACTCCCGTAAATTCCAATTACGCAAAAATAACAGACGATGTAACAAAGGCTGTTCTGCCCGTATTTAACGGAAACAAGACCACAGACGATATTTTTACCGACAAATTTATTCAGAAACTTCAAAAATATTGCGATAAAAGTATGTAACGGTTATAAATACTGAAAGCCTTCAATTAATTTAGCTGCCTGCATTATGATATAAGCAAGCAAAACAACATAAAAACCTTTTATATACTCATCTTCATTTTTTCTGTACAAAATATAAAACCAAACAATCAAAATCAAAGAAAATACTATAAGAAATATATTTGTTTCCGATATATTTTTGTCGATATTTATTGTAAATTCAGGTAACGAACCGTATGTGTATGTTTCAAAGTCGTTTTTCTGCGTATTAACAAAAGATACGGCTTCTTGATAATGCGAGGTTTTACAACCGCTCGGGGTTAAAAATATTTTCTGAAAATGTTTATTACTATCCTGCATTATCGGTATGATATTAAAATTATCGTCTTTAAATGGGTGTGGGGTATTGTACGGTGTCCATACAGGCAAATAATATACCCTTTGTAATTTAAAATATAATTTTGATTCGTCATTAACTGCAAATTGTTTTTTTGTATTTATGTTGAAAAAATATTTATGTTCAACGGTGCAAACCAAGTCTTTATTACAAACCATTGTTTCTTCAAAAGGATGCTGCCAGACAATAAATAAAAATAACAAGGGTAGTAACTTTACCGAAAAAACAGCAACTTTATAAAATTTAGTATCTTTTTGGCAGACAAGCC
>JAILHI010000057.1 GCA_024695865.1 Candidatus Gastranaerophilales bacterium | reverse complement strand
TAACGCGTAACCCATTTTAAATTCTCCTCTATCTAAAGTAACCTGTTTGTGATTTTTTCTTCTCTACATCTATATAAAAACATCCAAAGAAAAAAAATTGCCTTTTTGTATATATTTATCTTTACAAAACTTAACATGGTGAAATCCATGTCATTTCATGCTTTCACATGTTCCGATTTTTTTACTTTTTTTCTTACAGAATAAAAAAACAATTATACATAAATAATTAAAACTTTTCAAAAATACCTCAAAAAAAATCTACCGTCGCCGATAGATTTTTTATCTGAAAAAATTTTTACATTTGTTAATATTTATATTTCCGCAACCGAAATTGAAGTTACACCGACATTTCTTGCAGAATCCATTACTTTTACCATTGCGCCGTTTGTTGTTTCTTCGCTTGTTTCAATAACAACACCTTCGGGATTTTCAACTGCAAGTTTTTTAATCGTTTCTTCAAGTTTGTCAGCCGAAACTTCTTCATCATTAATAAAAAATTTATCTTCATTATCAATTACAACATTAACTGTTTTATGCTCCTGAATATCTTTTTGTTCAACATGTTCCGGAACAATTAACGACAAACCCTGCTGGTCAAGCAAAGGTGCAATTACCATCATAATAATCAGCAAAACCAGAAAAATATCCGTTAACGGTGTAATATTAATATCGTTAAATACCTGTCTTTTTTGTCTTGCCATTTATTCCTCCCAATCCGTATTTGAAAAATCGGATTTTTCGGTTTTTTGAACAGCGGGTTTATCCGCATAGGGACGTTCACCGCCTGTACTTTTTTCATCTGTCGTTTCAACAACGTTTACCTGAACTGTTTCATCGGTTTGCGGCATACTATCGTTTACTTCCGCTTTTTTTTCAAGTTCTTTTTGTTCTTTTTTACTTAAAGGTTCACCTGCAACCGTTAATTTTTCAAATTCCGCATCTTTAGCAGCCCTCATAACCTGCATGATATCTCTGCTTTTTGCCGCCGTATCCGCTTTAACAAGCACTTCGGCTTTTTTGAGAAGCGGCTTTAATTCAATCAACGCATCTGTAAGTTCTTCAAGAGCAATAGGTTTTCCGTTTAAATAATAATCGCCGTCTTTGGTAATCGATACTGTTGCCGCCTTTTCTTCAACCGCAAGACCGCTGTTGATTTCAGGTATATTAATATCATTCACGTTCGATTGAAACGTAGGCGCAACAACCATCATTATAATTAACAGAACAAGAAAAATATCTGTTAACGGTGTAATATTAATTTCGGAAAAAACCGCTTTTTTCTTTGAATTTGTAGTTTTTATAGCCATTTTTCTTTCCGTCTGAATTTATTACAATGCTACGTTTTGCTGAAAACCTGCATTTGTTTCTTCTTCGGAATCAACAAATGAAAGGAACAACAATTTTACAAGTTGGAAGTCATCGTCATATCTTGCAACTGTTGACTGGAAGTAGTTATACAAAATAACCGCTACGATAGCAACACCAAGACCGAAAGCCGTTGCAATCAATGCAGAACCGATACCGTATGCAACTGCTGCGGATTGGTTTCCTGCCTGTGCTAAATCCTGGAAAGTATATAAAATTCTGACAACTGTTCCGAACAAACCTAAGAACGGACATACACCGCCGATGGTTGCAAGAATTGTCAAATGGTGTTCAAGTTTTCTTGTTGCAAGCGCAGCCGCAATATCAAACGAACGTGAAAAGCCTTTTTTCTGTTCCGAAAAAATTCTTACGGCTTCTTCCGTAACTTCGCCCATTACACCGCCCATTTGCTGACTTATATTATTTGCTCCGTCAAGATTGTTTCTTGAAAGTTCTTTTTGCAATTTGGGAATATACTGTACAACATCTCTTTTGTTTTTGCTGAAATATACAAATCTGTTTATCGCAACTGCCAAAGTCAAAATTGAACAAATCAATATCGGTAAAAGTACCGGCCAATCCATTTCAATTGAATGTAATAATAAATCCATTTTTATTTCCTCTTTTCTATAATATTATCTGTATTTGCTTGCGCTAAAGACGTTATAATCAAATGTAAACTGTATTTCAACCGAATTGCCTTTGTATTCGGGCGGCAGGGTTTTAAACGGAGCCGTAAGTCTGACAGCACTGATTGCTGCTTTATCTGCGGCATCAAGTCCCGAAGATTTTAATACCGAAACACTTAAAAGTCTGCCGTCACGTGCAATCGAAAACAGAAGAACGACACGTCTGCTTTCTTCACCCTTCGGGGGTTCCCAATTTCTTTTAATTCTGTTTTGCAATTCCCTCATATAAGGGCCAAAATCGGGTTCTCTTATTGCATCAATTCCGGGTGCGCCGTTCGGGTTTCCGGGGCCGGGGTTGCCTACGTTGCCGTTTCCGACACCGCTGCCTGTTTTGTTACCCGAGCCTGTTCCGCCCGTTCTTGCGTTACCGTTGGAAGAACCTGTCGGAGCAAAACTCAAACCGTTATTGTTTCCGCCTGTTCCGCCTGCTTTGCTGCCCGAGCCCGTTCCTGTGCCGCTCGGTGTTGCAATAGGCCCTGTACCTGCGGGCGAACCGATATTTGGTATATTACTTACCTTAGGTACGGGAGTCGTAATACTTGATTTCGGTTTTTCTGCTATTTTGGGCGCCGTAGGTGTTGCACTTGGTCTGGGTGCAGGAGTCGGAGCCTGAACTTTTGCGGGCCCTGCTTCTTGCTTGCTCTTATTTCCGCCAAAAAGTTTTTTATCGGGAGTTTTCTTCGGAGTTTGCTGCGGTTGTGCTGCGGGTTTTTGTTTCGGCTTTTGAGCCGCAGGTGAACCTCCGCCTGCTTTTGGAAGCGAAACCTTTCGTTTCGGGTCGTGTTTTCCGCCCGCTCTCGAATTTTTATCCGCCCGATATTTCGTATTTTTGTTTATCGGCGTCTGTTCTTTGTCAACGAGAACAAACTCAATATCTTTGGGTTTTGCTTCGGGTTTGTTAAAGACAACAAAAGTTATTCCGAGCAATCCCGCAACAACAACAAAAAGCCATATCAAAAATACTGCCAGCGGGTGCATTACCGTTGATATCATTACAGATTGTTTTAATGACATATCCTTCGGATTTTGCTGAAAAACCGCAGGTATTTTATAATTCAAATTTTGTTCTTCTTCAAGTTCTGTATATTTTCCCAATATTGACATAGTTTCTCTGTTTCGTTTTTGCAATATTCTTCAGTTTATCAGAAATTGATAAACCAAACAAATTGCTTAACTTACTTAACAATTAATTAGCCGAGTGAACAGTAACCGGTTGGTCAATAGTGATATCAAGTGTTGAATTTGCAGGAATTACAACATCGACACCTTTATCCCAGAGAGATTTCAAAAGACCTGCGCCTGCACCGACCGCTGTACCGTAGATAGCGCCTCTGCCGACACTGCCGCCCGATAAAGCACCCATTGTCAAACCGAGAACTGCACCTGCGCCCGAGCCGATAACCAAATCTTTTGTATAGTCTTTTGCGGTATCTTTAGCCGTTCCTGACTTTAAAATGCCTGTTCCGTCGTCCGTTCTAATCATTGCGGATATCGGAATAATATTTCCGTACGGGGTATTTATTTGTGTAAATCTGATTTGTAACTGAGCATTTTTACCTGCGTGACCGCCTTTTTTAACGTAGGTTACGTTTCCCATAACAGTACTTCCTGCGGGAGCGACAACTGTTCCGTTATATGTAAAACTGCTTGTCAAAACTGCCGATACGGACTGACCCAAAGTTAAATTTTGCGTATTTAATTCCGAAGTTGTTGTAATCGGAATATTCACACCTGCGGGAACAACCGTAACGTGTCCCTGCAAAGGCTGACTTGCCGATGTCGGTGTTTGCTGTTCCTGTGTATAAGGCATTTGTGTATATTGAGAATTTACAAACTGATACGGATTGGTATTTTGTGCCTGTGTTGAATATGAAAAATTACTTGCACTCATTGCAGGTATAATACTTACCGCAGTTGCAATCAATAAAGCCGTTAATTTATTCTTTTTCATCTGAATACTCCCTTATTTTATACTCAAATGAAATTATATATTATGACTAATTTATTTTCAAATCTTTAACCAATATTACGAAAACTTCCTGACCCGCCTTTATTTGTGTGTGTTTTCCGTAGGCGTAAATGTTAAGAGGATTCATTTGCAAAATACCGTTGCCCCAGCCTTCGTTATAGGACGGGGTTGCTTTGTAATACACGGGGGCTGTTTGTTCGCCGCCGATATAAAAATCCGCACCTCCTCCGATATATCCGTCAAGATAGTAGGTTGTGTCTAAATCGGGGGTAACAAGTTTGTTTATTTTAATTTTAATTGCAGCATTGTTGCCCTGTACAGGTTCTCTGATATCTTCTATTACGCCGTAAACGTGGGAATTTTTCGGCAAAACGTTAAATTCTCCGACAAACATATCGGAAGTGTTTATAAACTCACATTCATCTCCGATATCACCCGTAAAAGTGTTAATCCCCCTTACACACATTACTTTTAAAAGTGTTCCTGATTTCAAAACAATGCTTTCTGTCGGGCGTTCATCGGGATTAGGGTAATAATCGTCAAAAGTTACGGCATCTGCTTTAAATGCCGTAAATGTAAAAATTGTCAAAATTATCAGATGTAATATTTTTCTGATCTTCATATTTTTATTTTAATACTTATTTTTAAAAAATACATAATATGATTATATTAATTTAACGGATTTTTTTG
>JAILHI010000043.1 GCA_024695865.1 Candidatus Gastranaerophilales bacterium | reverse complement strand
TCGAACTCCTGACATCCTGCGTGCAAAACAGGCACTCTACCAGCTGAGTTAATCCCCCTTGCTGATGAAATTATATTAATATAAAGATAAAAAAAAATCAATAGTTTTTTATAAATTTTTGTTTTTGATATTTTTTCCGTGAAAAGTTCAATAGGACAATTCTTTTCCGAAAGGGATTGCCACAGGCTCTTACGAGCCTTCGCAATGACGTAAAAACTTATCATTTTGAACGGTAGAGTAGGGCAGACTTTAGTCTGCCAAAATAATTATAAACATAGGCTGGGTGAAATCCGACAAATGTTTTTGAATATAATCAGCTGGATTCTTCGCCCTCTCGGGCTCAGAATGACAAATCTTTTTGTCATTTTGAACGGTAGAGTGTAGGTTGGGCGAAACCCGACAAAAAATTAACTACTTACGCCGTTAAAAAAATCTTCCCTGCTGCACAGAACCTGTCGTACGTGTTTTATCCTTATCCTTGTTCAGATTTTCCGAATAAGACTTATCGGGTTCGGCAGGAGTCAGTTTTACAGGTTCGGTAAGAAGTTCGTACTTGTTTTGCTGTGGTGCGGGAGCCGCAGGTGCCGCAGGTTTTTCACCCTCTTGTTTTTGTTCGGGATTTTCCTGTTGTCCCTGATTTTCACCTTCTGCCGAATCTTCTTCTACCTTTTCCGTAATTTCCGTTTGCGGAACAGCCGCAGCAGCCTTTAATTCAAACGGTTCGTAGTCAAATTTCGCATCTTTATAAGGTTCCGTCATGACTTTCATTGTATCTCTCCAAATAATAGCGGGGAGAGTACCGCCCGTCAGACCCGGAAGTTTACTGTTATCATCGTTTCCGACCCATACACCCGTTACAATATTCGGGGTATAACCCAAAAACCATGCGTCTTTGTAATCGTCTGTCGTACCTGTTTTTCCTGCCTGTGCAACACCGATTTTCGCCGCCATACCCGTACCTGCCTGAATTACCTGTTCAAGCATTGTGTTTACGGCGCCCGCCGTTTCAAAGTGCAAAACTTTTGTCTTTTGTACTTTGTTTGCCGTGTAAACAACTTTACCTCTTGCGGTTTCAACCTCCGTAACGGCATAAGGTTTAACCTTAAAACCTCCGTTTGCAAAAACACCGTAGGCAACAACCATATCAAAAAGTTTTACCCCGTTGGAGCCGAGAGAAATTGTCGAGTCGTTCGACAAAGGTGTTGTGATACCGAGTTCTCTTGCCATTACGATTACGGGTTTTATGCCCGTATCGTCGATTAATCTTACTGCGGCAACGTTTGAAGATAATGCCAAAGCCTTATAAAGCGGTATTTTTCCTCTGTATTTGTTGCCGTAATTTCTGGGCGACCATGTTCCGATTGAAAACGGTGTGTCGTCAATCATATCGTTAGGGCTCCAGCCCTTGTAAACAGCCGTTGCATAAACAAACGGTTTAAACGATGATCCCGGGGGGCGAACTGCCTGTGTAACTCTGTCGTATTGGCTCTTTGCGTAATTTTTTCCGCCGACATAAACAAGTATTCTACCATCGATGGGCGAGAACGAAAAGACCGCCGCCTGATTTTTGTCGCCCGTTAAACCCCACGATGCCAAATCTTTTATAACGGCTTCTTCCGCAACCTTTTGGTCTTTATAATTTAAAGTTGTTGTGATTTTATATCCGCCCTGTGAAATATCCTGTTCATCAAAGCCCAAGGCTTCAAGTTCTTTCATTACATAATCCACGAAATAAGGCGCTCTGTTAAGCGTTCTTGCGCCCGCCGCAACGGTGTCGTTTAATTTTAACGGCTCTTTCATTGCCGCTTCATATTCTGCTTTTGTAATGAATTTTGTCTTTAACATTCTTTCGAGAACCTGTCCCCGTCTTTTGAGGGCAAGTTTTTCGCTGTTATAGGGCGAATATACCGACGGAGCCTGCGGCAAGCCCGCAATTAAGGCACATTCTGCCAATGTCAAATCTTTCATCGGCTTGTTAAAATAAATAGCCGCCGCACCCGCTGCGCCATAAGCGCCCGAGCCTAAATATATGTTGTTCAGATACATTTCAAGAATCTGGTTTTTATTGAGTGATTTTTCGATTCTTGCCGCAATAATTATTTCTTTTATTTTTCTGTTGTAACTTCTTTCGTTTGACAAAAACAGTATTCTTGCAAGTTGTTGTGTGATTGTACTTGCACCCTGAACGGTTTTTCCCGCCTGCAGGTTAACGAAAGTCGAACGGACTATGCCGAACAAATCGTAGCCCTCGTGAGTAAAGAAGTTTTTGTCCTCTGTTGCAACAAGAGCATTAATAAGGTTTTTCGGAACATCTTTTATATGCACCTGTTCAAACTTATAGGCGGTAAAGGTTTTGATTAATTCACCGTCTGCCGAATATATCTGCGTAACCTGATTGGGTTTGTAATCCTGCAAATTCTTAATCGGCGGCTGGGTGGATAAAAACATTTTTAACATTATGACCGCCGCAAGTGTGATTGCCAAAATTGTTACAACACAAAATTTTATAAAAGTAACTATCGGCCATTCTTTTTTATTGTCGTTTTTATTGTTGTTTTGCTTTTTCTTTTCCGCCATGACAAATCCTTAATTAATTTATTTTTATGTATAATATTATACCGTACTGTTATTTTAACAAATAAAGATTTTAAAGCAAAATGATTACAGACTTAATAAAATCAATATATTGGGAAGTTTTATCGTATTTTGTACCCGAAAGACAGACGTATGAAATAATCGGGGAATGTACAAAATGCGGAAAGTGCTGCGAAAATATTTATTCTGCGTATATGTACACCGAAAAAGAATTTGAATTTATGAAAAAGATTTTTCCGTCGTACAGAAGATTTTATATAAAGGGAAAAGACGAGTTCGGAAATTTTGTTTTTGCGTGCAAATATCTTAAAGGCAATTTGTGTTCGGTTTATGACAAAAGACCGAGGCTGTGCAGAAGTTATCCGCAAAAACGGCTTGCGGTTTATGCTAAAATGCCTGACGGCTGCGGATATACCGTTGTGAAAAAATCGTTTGAGGATTATTTAAAGAAAGATAAGGAAAATTAAAACGGTATGTCTTTGCGAGCGAGCGGATTTTGTGTAGGACGAAGTCCGAAGTAACGAAAACATAAATTGACGGCAACGAAGTGAAGCGACCTGTGAGCAGAGGCTGAAGGGTCAAGGCGATGAGCCTTGCCCGTAACGCCGTTTAATGCGAACAGGTCAAGACAGTGAACAGGTGCTTTTCATGAAACAAAATCCAAGACAATGAAGTGACGACGCAATCCCTGAAAAAGATTGCCACGTCGGGCATTTTGCCCTCCTCGCAATGACGTGGTATAGCCCATAAAGTAAGTTTAGGGTGATAAATTATTATCATTCTGAGGCTTTGCCGAAGAATCCAGCGGTTTTTAAGAAATTTATAATAGCGGCTAGATACTTCACCCTTTCGGGTTCAGTATGACAATTTGTTGGGTTTCACCCAATCTACATTCTGTATGGTGCGAACGTACCTTTTCGCACCCTACAAACTGATAATTAAAATTAAATATTAAAAATTGTAAATATGTATTTGTTGTAAGAAATTTAGTATTAATAGTTATTTCAAGG
>JAILHI010000030.1 GCA_024695865.1 Candidatus Gastranaerophilales bacterium | reverse complement strand
TACGGAAAAAACCGATATAATTAAACTTCCCTATCTGGAATGTAAAATTATAAAATAAAGTTTTAAAAATAATTTACTAAATTTTTTATTCATGATATATAGTCATTGAGGATAATTATTTTATGAATACTATATCTCGCTCGGTTTTTACAATGTTTTTGTTTGATTTGACGGTTTTGTCGATATCAACATTTTTTTGGGCGTTATTTTTTGATTATTCAAAGATTTCAATACTGATTTTATGCATTTTAACTACAATTACGGGACTTATTGTTCTGTATCTTAAAGGTAATTACAAAATCAGAGAGTTCAATATTACCGTAAAAAATACTTATCTTCTTTTTGAAGGCATGGTTTTGGCACACGTTGTTCCCTCCGTATATCTGCTGATTTTTTCAGCAACGGTAAAGGATTCTGTTTTTATTATTTCAAATATCCTTACAACCTTTGCGGTACTCAGATTATACAGAATCTTCTTTCACCTTTACCTGTTCAAGGTTAAAAAAGAAAAAAACGTATTAATTTTAGGGACAGACGAAAGAGCAAAAATTATTGCCGATGAAATTCAGAACAAATATGCCTTAAAAATGCATATTGTAGGTTTTGTCCGCACAGGCAAAGACCCCGACGAAATCGATGACTGTATTCAGGACAACAAGGTTCCCGTGTACGATAATCCGCAAAAGTTAAAGGAAATCATTGAACAGTACGGAATAGATGTTGTAGTTATTTCAGAGCCTGATGAAAACATCTTTCAGATACCGAGAGATATCCAGATTTGCAAAATCCCCGACTTTTATGAAATGGTAACAGGTAAATACTATATCGATGATGAAACCATGACAGACCTTTACTATCACTATCTTACACACCGTTCAAGAGTATATGACTTCTGTAAAAGAGCCTATGACATCATTGCGGCATTAATCATTCTGATAGTAACGCTGCCCATAACGGGTTTCACGGCGCTCAGAATTTGGCTTACAGACCATGGAAATCCGCTTTTTACCCAAACACGTATCGGCATAGACCAAAAAGAATTTAAGTGCTACAAACTGCGCACAATGTGGGCAAACGATTACGTTCCCAAAAATCTGCAAAAGGGCGGATATGCGGAAAATCAGGACGTTGACGACAGAGTAATTCCGTGGTGCAAATTTGTAAGAAAAGCACGCTTTGATGAAATTCCGCAAATGATAAATATTTTAAAGGGCGAAATGTCTATTGTCGGCCCCCGTGCAGAATGGTCGGAAGTAGTTAAAATCTACAAAGAACAAATTCCTTATTATAATTGCAGAACATGGATTAAAACAGGCTGGACGGGCTGGGCTCAGATTAATCAGGGTCATTGCATCAACAACGACGATATTGCTAAAAAATTGCAGTATGATATGTATTATCTGAAACACAGAAATATAGTCTGGGAAATAATGATTTTGATAAAAGCGATATTTATGGCGCTCGGCGGCAGACACGACTAGACCTTTTTCCGCCCTGTATTGTGCTGCTTGTTGGTTTCACCAAACAAATATAATGTCATTGCGAAGGCTCACAAGAGCCTGTGGCAATCCCTTTCGGTTTAAGGCGCAAAAATCATTCCTGCGCAAACTGATAGGCTTCCGCAAAATCAAAATAAAAAAACGTTCCTCTGTATCTGTTAAGGGCAGATATTCTGTCTATGTAATTTATAAACTTCATCTGAGAGTGATAGCAGCCCATATTTTCCTGTTTTTTATAAATAACGGGGGAAATATCAAGAATATGCGTAGGGTTTGATAAAAGGGATATCAGTTCGTAATAAACGACTTTTTTATAGTGCTTTCCGTAATATTTTTTCAGCAGGTAAGAAACAGCCCTGTGGTCAGGGTGAAGATCCTCGGGCGACGGGATTAAAATACGGGTATATTTTTCAAGTTCCAAAACGGGTTTTGCTTCGTCTAATTTACTGTCCTCAATTCCGAGCATCTGAAAAGAATTAACACCCGTATTTCGCATAACGTTTTCAAATTCGTTTTTTCTTATTTCGATAAGTTCTTCGGGGGAAATACCCTGATCACCGTATCTTCCGTCTGTAAGACAGATAACATCGCACTGATGAGGATATAAAGCAAGCAGTCCGCCGCAGCCGACGGTATCATCATCGGGGTGAGGTGCAAGAATTAAGAATTTATCCTCAGGGCTGATTTCCCATTTTACAGGTTCTTTATAGTTTTTTCGGAAAAATTTTTCAAACAATTTATTTGTCATTCTCAAAAACTTCTTCGGGCTTGATATCGGGAACTGTTTCGGCAGAAGCACCCCAAAGGACATTCCTTTTGCAAATTTTAGCAGGATTTCCCGCAATTACAACGTGTTTTTCATCAAATGCCTTGGTAACAACAGACATTGTTCCGACAACACATTCGTCCTGAATTTTTACCCGTTTTAAAATACTTGCATTTTCGCCTATCCATACGTGGTTTCCGATAAAAATACCATCAGATTTATCCAAATCTTCTCTTGTATTTAAATCGTATATTACATGGGGCAATTCACCGCTTCTGATTGATATACCCGATGAAAACATACAGTTTTTGCCGATTTTTATCGGTGTATTATGCTGATATGCCAGAATTTTCATTTTTACGCAGGCAAAATTATCGTCAATCGATATTTCGGAATTATTGATTCCCGTATAATTTCCTACATCAATGGTTATATTTCCCGTTTCAAGATTTTTAATAATAACTCTGTTGTTGTTTCCGTATATATGAAGATTAATTTTTTTGGGGTTTGGTGTTTTCATGGCGGTAATATCAACAATGTTGTTATCGCCTTTTACATCAACGGCACATTTAATATTTTTATCAATCTTAATCTGATTGTTCTTGCCGCAATTTTTTATTCTTCTGTTAAAACCGAATATACTCATAGTTTTATAGTAAAACAAAATTTTTTCATAATCAAACAGTTAACAACTGACCTAAGATTTATATTTATGTTATGATAAATACAGTTTTAATATTTTGGAGTACATAATGAACGGAAATCTTCAAAAAACAAAATATACGGCAGAAAATTTTGATGTTTCCGTTATTATTGTTAACTGGAACTCGGGAAAGTATTTGCAGGAAACCATAGAATCCCTGTTTGAAAAAAATACAGACTTGACTTATGAAACAATAATCGTCGATAACTGCTCAAATAAAGACGAAGAAAGTTATCTTTATCTGGAAGAAGTTTTAAAATACGATAACGTAACCGTTATAAAAAGTGAGGAAAATTTAGGTTTTTCAAAGGCAAACAATGTCGGAATGGAAACCGCAAAGGGCAGAAATTTTCTTATTTTAAATCCCGATATAATTTTCAAAGACAATTGTCTGAAAACTCTTTGCGATTATTTGGACAATAACGACAAGGCCGGAATGACAGGCCCGAAAATTTTGAATATAAATAACGAGTTTCAGCAAAATTGCATAAAAGGCAGACCTTACCCGAAAGACACTCTGTTTCACATAATCGGTCTGGCAAAGGCTTTTCCGAACAAAGAATATTTTAACGGATATGCCATGCACCATATCGACAAAACCAAAATTCAGGAATGCTGGGCTTTATCGGGCTGCTGCATGATGGTAAAAAGAGAATTGTACGACAAAATAGGCGGAATTGACGAACAGTTCTTTATGTATCAGGAGGAAACAGACTGGGGCATAAGATGTAAAGATGCGGGTTATTCCGTTGTTTACAACCCCAATTCAACGGTTATTCACTATGGCGGCGTAACTACAAAAAAAGTAAAAATCAAAAGCATTTGGATTTTTACGCAATCAATGATGAAGTTTTTCAAAAAACATTTCTGGAACAAATACAATATTTTCCAAAAAGCCTTCTGGACGGTTTTGATTTACGGAAACTTCTTTTTAAAACTGACCATTGCAAAAGTGAGGGGTAAATAATGAGAATAACTTTTTTTACACCGACACTTAAACTTTCGGGGGGAAACATAGTAATGTTCAAATATGCGGAAGCCTTAGCGCAGAACGGGCATGATGTAACCGTAATTGCTCCGCATAACGAAGTCCTCGACAAAACAGAAAACGGAATAAACATAAAAACTTTTAAAAAGGTACCAAATAAATATTTTGAACATATTTTTTTCCAACTTATCTACATAAAAAAGTTTTATGATTTGACGCCGCCGTCGGACATTATAATTCCGATATTTTTCCCTCTGACAATTCATGCAATTTATTGCAAAAAACATAAAAAAGCCCGTAAAGTAATCGCCTTATTCCAGGACTTTAAAAAAATGTACTGGTTTGGCAAATATATCTATTTCCTTTTACGGCTTAAATTTATTACCGATAAAATTGATACGTTTATATCGGTTTCAACCCCGTCAGCAGAAGAAATAAAAAAATACTCGGGCAGAGAGGCTGTTGTTATCCCCAACGGAATTGAGCATGAATACTTTTATCCCCGTAATGAAGAAAAAGAAAATTATCTTTTATTTGTGGGAAGTTCCTCAAAAATGAAAGGATTAAAATATTTTTTGGAAACTTTTGATATAGTAAAAAAAGATTTTCCCGATATAAAGGCAAAAATAATTTCGCCCGACAAAATAACGGATAATCCCGATATTGAGTTTGTTGCCACAGAAAAAGATAAAAATAAACTGGCAAAATTATATTCAAATGCGATAATATATGTAAGTCAAAGTCTGGGCGACAGTTTCGGACTTCCTCCTTTGGAAGCCATGGCATGCGGAACGGCTGTCGTTATGACGGATACGGTTGGTTCTGCCGAATATGCGGTAAACAATGTAAATGCAAAAATTGTTCCCGTTCAAAACCCCGAAAAATCGGCTGAAGCAATAGCAGAACTTTTAAAAAACGAAGATTTAAGAAAATCGTTAGAAAATGAAGGCATTAAAACGGCTCAAAAGTATAAATGGGAAACCGCAATTGACAAATTCAAAAAAGAGGTAGAAAGATACAATGAACTTAACGCTCAATAAAACAGTGTTGTCATATTTTATTTTATGTTTTCTCTTTCTTTCGGGTTTGGGAATAGCGCTCGGCGGACTTTTTATTCCTTTTGTATTTGTCGTGGAAGGTGCTTTTCTCGGAATTTTGCTCTTCAACAAAAAAGTTTTAATGGATATAATTCAATTAATCCGAAAAACACCGTTTTTATATTTTGTTTTATTTCTTGTATGGGCAACAATAACGGTTATAATCTCTGTAATAAGAGGTTCTTTTTATACAAATTCGTTTTTCTTCAGTTATGTGGGCGGTCTTATTTTTTCGGTAACGGCACCGATTGTTATTTCATATCTGGTAAATAAGAAGGCTTTAAGTACAAATTTATTTATCAAATTGTATCTGTTTATCTATGTAATAATCTTTTCTGTCGGTTTGGCGGAAATGGCTTTACGTTTCATAAATACCGATATTGCAAATCTTTTTATAAGTATTTTCAACAACAAGAGAATTGCTTTGGCAGGGCTGAATGCGTCGGATTTAACCATAAACAGTATGAGAATCAGAAGTATATTTGAAGAACCGTCTGCTTTTGGCGGATTTATTTATCTGAATGTACCTATTATTTACAGTTTATGTACTTCAAAATACAATATTTTTAAAAACAAAACCCTGAACAAATTAATCAAAATCGGTTTGCCGATTTTGACTTTTCTCAATCTGATTTTCACAAAATCACCGATGACCTTGATATTTGTTTTGATTATAACCTTTTTTTATTTTTACAAATCACTCTTTAAAGTTATTGTCAAAAAACCGCTGTTGTCGCTTTCAGTTTTCTTTGGGGCTATACTTATCACACTTTTGGGCTGCTTTATTGATGCGGAAATATATAATGTTGATTTAAGGACCTCTTATATTCAGAGAATTTTTTCAACCATTCCCGCCTTATATTCCTTAAATGCTTTGATTGATGCGGAACCGTCACTCGCAACAAGAGTTATCAACTATTTGAACTCTTTGCAGGTATTTGCCCAGCACCCCGTTTTAGGTATCGGCTACGGCAATATGTCAAGATATATGGTTATACAAATTCAAAACTCAACCCTGCCGATGACTTATGAACTCTGGCTAAACCTTGAACTTGGCACGGGAACCGTTGCTTCTGCTATTTTTTACAGAGTCCTTGCAGAAACGGGATTAATCGGTTTTATATTTTTATACACTTTTATGTTTAAAACCTTTCTTCTCAACAAAAAACTGCTGACTCTTGCAACAGGACTCGAAAAAGATTTTTTGAAGGGAATAAATGCGTATTTAATAGTATTTATGACTTTTGTATGTTTTTACGGTTCTAACCTTCATACAACATATTACTGGTTGTTCTTCGGTTTTGTTTTTGCTTACAAATTCAAAATGAAAAACGGTAAAAGGGGTTCTTAATGGACGTTTCCATAATATTTGTTAATTACAAAACAAAAGATTTGACAATAGATGCCATAAAATCGGTACAGGAAAAAACCGTTGGTCTTGAATATGAAATTTTTGTCGTCGATAACAATTCGCAGGACGGCTCTATTGAAGCAATCGAGCAGGAATTTCCGAATATCAATATCATAAAAAATGAAAGAAATGCGGGTTTCGGAACGGCAAACAATCTGGGAATCAGGCAGGCAAAAGGAAAATATGTTTTTTGTTTAAACACCGATACTCTTTTAATTAACAATGCAATCAAAATTATGTTTGATTTTATGGAAAAAGAGGAGAACAAAAATGTCGGAGTCTGCGGCGGATATTTGTGCGACAAAAATATGAAAGCCATGAGTTGCGGGGGCATGCTGCCGACAATTAACGAAATATACTGGAAATTTGCTTTAAGATATATTTTCAGAGAAAGATATAAAAAATACAAATTAACGATAAATTCCGACGATAAAAATTACGCCGACAAAATCGAATACATTATAGGTGCCGACATCTTTTTCAGAAAGTCAGTGCTGGACGAAGTAGGTTTATTCGATGAAAATATCTTTTTGTACTACGAAGAAACGGATTTATGCAAAAGAATTAAAAATAAGGGATATGATATAAAATTTGTCAAGGATGCCCAAATAATACATCTTGAGGGCGGGTCGGGCAATAACAAGTACATCGCAAAAGAAAGAAGTAAAACCAGCGAATTTTATTATTTTAAAAAATATTATCCCGAAAAGGTTTTATTGCTTAAAGTTTTATATGCCTGTTTGTATTTTATAGACGGTTATATTTTGCAAAATTCAGACAGTAAAAAACTGCTTAAATATGTAATAAAATTGTAAATATCACCTCAAAGATGCAGAATTTAAAACGAACATTTTTGTAATACAAACATTTTTGTAATACACTACAAGTATTATGCAGGAAAAGAATAAAAGACTGTTAGACAATTTTATATCCGTCATTTTGCTGAAAATGATGTTATACATTATTCCTTTTGTAACCTTACCGTATCAGACAAGAGTTCTGGGTGTTGAAAATTTCGGTTTGGTATCTTTTGCAATGGCTTTTGTCGGATATTGTACAAACATTGTTGACTACGGTTTTGACGCATCAGCGACCTACAAAATCGCAAAACACAGAAGCAATATGAAAGCCGTATCAAACATTTTCAGTTCGGTACTTGTTACAAAAACCCTGCTTATGCTTGTATCTTTTGTAGTTGTAATTTTGCTGATAATGGCAGTACCTAAATTCAGAGAACAGGGACTTTTATTTATGGCGACCATGCCCGTTATAATCGGCAGCGTAATATATCCGATGTGGTTTTTTATGGGTATGGAAAGAATGAAATACGTAACGTTTATGAACATCGTTTCCCGTTCGATTTTTATGGTTTTATTGTTTGTCTTTGTCAAAAAACCCGACGATTACTATTTTGTTCCGCTGCTTACCTCAATAGGCTCTATTGTGGCGGGTTGTTTAAGCCTTCACATAGCACTAAGAAGATTTAAAATAAAACTTTATATCCCAAAATGGAAAAGTATTGTAAGACAGTTTAAATACAGTACGCAGTTCTTTGTGGCAAAACTGTCTTATCTTGCAATGAGCAACACAAACGTATTTTGTCTGGGTCTTATAGGTTCGAGTGTAATGGTCGGCTATTATTCCGCCGCAGAAAAATTATATCTGGCTATCTTTTCAATCTTACATTCGGTACTGCTTATAATGTTCCCTTATATGACAAAAAACAAGGATATCAATATCTTTAAAAAGGTTATGTCTTTGGCATTACTTGTTACAATACTGATTTGCACCTTTATGTTTGTATTTGCAAAACAGATAGTTACGATATTTTACGGTGCGGAAATGCTTGAAGCCTATAAAGTTCTGCAAATTTTCAGTATCACGATTGTTTTCAATTTTATTTGCGGGGCAATCGGCGACAGCCTGCTCGGTGCCTTCGGCTTTATCAACAAATCAAACAAAACCGTTGTTGTATCTTCGGTTATACACATAATCGGTTTGCTGGTATTATATATGTTTAACGCTTTAAACATTTACAATATTGCGTATTTGCTTTTGGCAGGAAGCATTATCGCAATCTTTATGAGATTATATTACTTACATAAATATAAAATTTGGCAGAATAATAATTAAACGGAAAAACTATGCAATCAAAGAAAATTAATTCATTAACAGGTATGAGATTTTTTGCAATTATGATAATTGTAATATCTCATTTGGAATTTTTAAAAAACCTTCCAAACGGACAAATATATATGCAATTCTTTCATAATCCCGAAATAGGCGTTGATTTTTTCTTCGTATTATCGGGATTCGGACTGATGCTGAGTGATATTAACCGTAACGGCTGGAATATAGGTAATACAATAAATATAAAGAATTTGTTTATGTTTGCCTATAATCACATAAAAAAGATTTATCCTGTGTATATTGCAACTATTTTCCTTTGTATTCCGTTGTATTTGTATCAGGCCTTATCGAGCGGAAAGACAATAGCCGTAATATCAGAGTTACTTGCTTTGAAATTATTGTGTTGTCTTGGTGTTGTTCAGTCTTTCTTCGGATTTTCATGGTTAAGCCATTCTTTTAACGGTGTTTGCTGGTTTTTATCGGCACTGTGCTGTATCTATTTTGCAAGTCCGATTTTGATAAATTTATTAAAAAGATTTTGCACTTCTTTAAACAAAACAGTTTTTTCATTGATTTTATGCGCAATCTGCACTCCCGTTTTCATGTATCTGTTCAAATATCTGCAACAGATAACGGTTTTTGACGATTTTACGTACGGAAGCCCTTTTATAAGAGTTTTTTATGTTGTTTTCGGAATGCTTCTTGCAATTTTCTTCAAAAAGTTACCCGATGTAAAAACATCAAATTTCACCGAACTGATTGTTTTTTCGGCATATATTGCATATTTTTTATGCAGAAAATTTGTGTTGTTTAATTTACCTTACATAAGTATTATTTACGTAATTGATATAGTCTTTGCGGGCATGGCGGTACTGCTTTTAGCATACAATCAGGGTTTTGTATCGAAACTTTTATCTAAACCGTCAATGCTGTATTTCGGAAACATATCAATGTATATTTTCCTTATCCATTATCCCGTCAGAATGTACTCTACAACATTATTGCAGCCATATCTGAAGGATTATACGATAACGGGCATGACGGTTTTGATAATTCTGGCGGTTACATGGCTTGTTTCACACCTTTTATACAAACCTGCAAACTGATTTTGTTTAAAAGTCGAATTATCTTTTAAAGGCTTTGTATATCTTAATTGCAGCAGCCCTGACAAGCCAATAGGGAACTAAAAGAACATACCATCTTATTCTCGGATTTGTTTTAATTTCGGAAAAGAAATACGCAATTTTACCCTGCTGAACCAGTCTGAAACAAAAGTTTTTATACCTTTTTGGTGTTTTATCGTTCGGGTGGAAGCAGTTAATAAAATCTCTTACCGTTTCATATTGTCTTATCGGATTTGCGGCAATACTGCTATTGTGCACCCTGTATAAAAAAGTTGTATCATGAATGATTTTAAACTTCATTTGAGGGTGTTCTTTCATATAGAAAGCGATTTTAGAACGCAAAACAATATCATCACCCTGAACATTTTCATCATATCCGCCGATGGCATCTATTAAGGATTTTCTTAATAAAGTACCCTGCATATAGTAGGAATGAAAATATTGATAATCCAGATTAATTAAATCGTCGATTGTTTCTTTAATGTCTGCAAGTCTTGAAATTACCCGTTCACGATGTTTTCTGGGGTTGCCGTTATCATCAATTTCCTGAAGTTGAGAAGTTGTAACAAACTGAATATCATCGTCCTGTTCCATTATGGAAACAGGTTTAGATACGGCTTCAGCCAGCCAAATATCGTCTAATGAAAGCAGAGCGATATATTTTCCTTTTGCAAGTTTAATCGTTCTGTTCATATTGTAGGCAATATTTCCGCTGTTTTCCTGCCGCAGCACCGTCATCGGAACAGGACTTATTTTTGCCAAATCGTCAAGCAACTGTCCGCTTCCGTCGGTAGAACCGTCATCAAGTACAATAAGTTCAATGTTTTTGTAGTTTTGATTCCATATACTTTCTATTGTTGCCCTGATAAATTTTGACTGATTGTAGGTCAAACAACACACCGAAACTAACGGATTATCTGTATTCATTGACTACCTCAACAACCTTTTCAACTTCAAAATCTTCCATAACGGGTGAAATAGGCAGACTTAAAATTGTATTGTGAATTTCTTCCGTTATCGGCAGGCTCAAATTATTCCATTCTTTATAACATTCCTGCTTGTGAGGCGGAATGGGATAGTGAATGAGTGTCTGAATTTCGTGTTGTTTCAGATATTCCTGAAATTCATCACGTTTTTCCGTTCTTACCGCAAAGACGTGCCAAACGTGAGCCTTTTCATCATATACTTTCGGAAGAAGAATTTTATCGTTTTTAATATTTTCACGATAGTATTTCGATATTTCTCTGCGTCTTGCATTGTCATAGTCAAGGTGAGGAAGTTTAACATCCAAAACCGCTGCGTGAATTTCATCAAGTCTTGAATTTTCGCCCTGATAAATATTGTGGTATTTAACGTGAGAACCGTAATTTCTGAGGGCTCTGATTTTATCGGCAATTTCTTTGTCGTTTGTTGTAACGGCACCGCCATCGCCTATGCAACCGAGATTTTTTCCGGGGTAGAAGGAAAAACCGCTCGCATCACCGAGATTTCCCGTTCTTTTGCCTTGATAAATTGCCCCGTGTCCCTGTGCAGAATCTTCAAACACTTTAAGATTGTATTTTTCCGCCAAAGCCCAGATTTTTTCCATCTGAACCGCTTGTCCGTACAGGTGAACAACCATTATGGCTTTTGTTCTTTCCGTTATTTTTTCTTCGATTAAATCAGGATTGATATTATAAGTATTGATATCGGGTTCAACCAAAACGGGTGTGCAGCCGTTGTAGGTTATTGCCAAAATCGTTGCAATATATGTGTTTGCAGGAACTATAATTTCATCGCCCGCACCAAAACCATACGCTTTTATAATAAGACTTAACGCTTCAAGTCCGTTTCCGACACCGATTGCATACTTTGTTCCGCAATATTCGGCAAAATGTTTTTCAAAAATTTCGTCATTTTTGCCTAAAAGATACCAGCCCGAATCAAGAACTTCTTTAATTCTTGCATCAATTTCACTTCTGTATCTTTCATTTATCTTATGCAAATCCAAAAATTTAATCATTTTTTGTTTCCTCATCACTATCCTAACGGGTTAATAACAATGCCCGAAAGCAGTTTCGGGTAGAAATAAGTCGATTTTTGCGGCATTCTGTATCCCTGCTGCGAGATATTTATAATATCCTCCATTTTGGGATAAGCCATTATAAAGCAGGCACTTGCACCGTTTTTAACCGAGTCAAAAGAAACGTTTTCTTTTTTCTCATATTTAATTCCGTTTTGAGCCATAAGTTCTTCGTCCGTAAAGCCCAATTCGCCTTTTAAAATAAGTTCATGCAGAACTTTTAAATCAAGTTTCTGCAAAACTTCGGGGGCATCAACCGCTTTTTCCTCGCCGTTTTTAAGTTTTAAAACGTAATAGTTATCATCATTTTTCAAAATCAGACCTGTTGTAATTTGTTTTTGATTTTCTTCTTCAATTTTGTTCAAAAATTCGTCTTTATTGGTGTATTTTTCAACATCATAATGTTTGGAAACTTTTGAGAGAATTTCTTCCGACGGAATTTCCTTTTCCACAATTCTGTGGGTCGGATAGATAATCAAATTTTCATCGGCAGCATTTGTAAAATAACTCATTACGTATTTTGCGCACTCGTTTTCGGGGTGAAGATTTGAATAATTCATTGACGTTTCGTATCTGTGGTGTCCGTCTGCAATCAAAAGAGTTTTATCTGAAAGCGTCTTTTGAATAAGAGCAATATCCTTTTCATCGTCAATGATGTAAACAATATTTTCAACGTCCAAATCGTCTTTTACATCAATAAAAGGCTTTTTAGCAAGATATTTGGGCAGAATTTCCTTTTCGATTTTCATTTCTTTGTCGTTATAAACCATAAAAATCTGGGAGAAAAATGCCTTTGCAGCGGTAACGAGATTAAGTCTGTCCTGTTTCGGCCCGCCCATTGTGTATTCATGAGGCAGAATATTTTTTGTCGAAAAATCTTCTATTCTGTTTCTTGCGATAAAACCTTTTCTTTCAATAAATTTTCCTTTTTCGTTTGTATATTTCTGGATTATATAGAAAACAGAAGGTTTTTCGGTTGGTATTAAAACCTTTTCGTTTTTCCACTGTTCAAAAATTTTATGTGCGTTTTCGTATTTATTTTCGCCTTCGGGCAGAATTAATTTTACGATATTATACGCACTTCTTGAAAGCAGGTCTTCTCTGTATTTTTCGTCTATAACATCGTAAGGAGGAGCAATGGTATTATCCATATTTACCTTTTCCTGATTATAAACTATTGCCTTTATAGGTTGTAATTCTACCATTTTATGCCCTTTCCGTATATTTTCTTTTCTTGAATAAATTTTATCACAAAATAATGACCTTGTGGGAAAATCTTTAATTTTTACGGCAATCTTTCGCAATTTTTCCGCAAATGAAAAAAAAACAAGGCAATTCTGTTCTTTACATCAGGTCAAAATCAAAGGTTTTCTTTAATAAATTTCATCATGGGAATCAAAGCGTTAGCCCTGTGAGAAATTTTGTTTTTCTCGCCGTCAGGAAGTTCTGCAATCGTTTTTTCATATTCAGGGACATAAAATATCGGGTCGTATCCAAAACCGCCGCAGCCTGCCGCCTGCATTGCTATATAGCCCTCAATGTTTCCCATTGTCTTGTGAACGATATTTCCGTTTTTGTCGGTTAAAACCATTGAACAGATAAATCTTGCCGTTCGTTTTTCAAAAGGCACACCGTCAAGCGCTTTTAAAAGTTTTTTGATTTTTTCCTCCTGCGTCGGTGCGTATCTTGCCGTATGCAGCCCCGGAGCGCCATCCAGATAATCCACACAAAGTCCCGTATCATCGGCAAAAGCATATCCTTTAACAATCAGTGATGCCTCTTTTGCCTTAATGAAAGCGTTTTCTTCAAAGGTTTCGCCGTTTTCGACAGGGTCAAAATCACCTTCGACTTTTTGTAAAACAATTTCTTTATACGGGTTGATTTCGCTCATTTCGCCGAGTTTATGCGCATTTCCCGTGGCAACCGTTATTATCATTACTTACCGAACCTTCTTGTTCTGTTTGAATATTCCGTAATGGCATCAGCAAGAGCGTTTTTGTCAAATTCGGGCCAGTAAATATCCGTAACGTAAATTTCAGAATAGGCTAACTGCCACAAAAGGTAATTGCTTATTCTTTTTTCTCCGCCCGTTCTTATCAACAAATCGGGCTCGGGCAGATTTGAGGTATAAAGTTTTTCGCTGACTGTATTTTCGGTAATATCAGAGGGGTTTATTTTTCCGTTTTTAACGTCCTCTGCAATTTGCTTGCAGGCATTTGTAATTTCCATTCTTGCGCCGTAATTAAAAGCAATTTGTAAATTTACCCCGTTATTGTCTTTTGTTTTTTCTTCGGAATCCTTTAAAATTGCCTGTAAATCTGAATTTAACGCCGAAATATTACCGATAAATTTTATTTTAACGTCGTTTTCATCAAGTTCAAGCAGTTCATTTTTAATGGTATTTGCAAGCAAACCCATTAAAAAATTCACTTCTTCCTGCGGTCTGTTCCAGTTTTCCGTCGAAAAAGCGTAAACCGTTAAATACTTAACGCCAAAAGAATGACAAGCCTTTAATGTGTTTTTTAAAGCAGAAACACCCTTTTGATGTCCCATTGCCGACGGAAGATGTCTTTCCTTTGCCCATCTTCTGTTTCCGTCCATGATTATAGCAATGTGTTTTAAACCCGTATTTTTTACAAGTTCGGAAATATTTTGCTCTAACTCTGCAACAGACATTATTTTTTACCTTTATTTGTGTTCTTTTTGATTATAAAACAAACAAAAATTTTTACAATTTTAGCATAAAAAAGGCAGAATAATTAAATTCCGCCCTTTTTCAAATTTGTTGATTTTTATTTCAGCAATTCGTTGACTGAATCTTTTACGTTTTGATACTGTTTTTTCTTTTTGTTTACTTTGTCCTGCTGTGCTTTCTTTGCAGCCTTTGCCTTTTCTTTTTCTGCTTTTGCTTTTGCTTTTTGCTGTTCTTTTGTTGTTTTTGCTTTGTTTACGGAATCAGAAGCCTTGTTTAAAGAATTTGTTACTGCCGTATCAGCCTTATTCAAAGCATTATCAATCTGAGTAAAAACATTTTTTGCCGAAACGGTTAAGCCCAAAGTCAAAACTAAAGCGGTTGCCAATAATTTTTTCATCTCAAACCTCCTGTTTTATTAAACTAATTTGTACTTTCTTTTTAATTCTAGCACTTTTTCAAAAGATTTTTCAATTTCGTTCAAAAGTTCTTCATTTTTCTTTGCATTTTCTTCAAGACAATTTAAAATTTGTTTAAGTCTTGCATCGGAATTTCTGTAAAGAAAAACGTTTATTCCCGCCATTAAGCCCTGCGTATAAACCTCTGAAATGTCTTTATGCAAAACGGCACCCATAACCATATCGTCAGACAAAACAAGACCGTCAAACCCGAGTTTTTCTCTGAGCAAATGTCTGATTACATTTTTGGAAAGCGAAGCAGGCACTGGCTTTTTATCGTAGCAGGGATAATAAACATGTGCAATCATCATAAAATCCAAACCGCTATCAACCGCATATTTAAAAGGTTTTAAATGACTTTTCGCCATTTCTTCCTCGGACAAATCAACAACGGGCATTTCAAGATGAGAGTCAACCGAAGTGTCGCCATGCCCGGGAAAGTGTTTTCCGACAGGCATTATCCCTTTTTCCTGATGTATTTTAAAAACTTCGGTTCCGAATTTTATCACATCATCAGGATTATCACCGTATGAACGAACACCAATAATGGGGTTTTTAGGGTTAGTATTTGTATCAAGCACGGGGGCAAAATTCATGTTTATCCCGTAACTCAAAAGTTCATTGCACAATTCAGAGGTCTGCTCCTTTACAAAATCCAAACCCTTGTCTGCACTGTCTTTTGCGCTCAGATACTTTTTTCCGCCGTGAATATTTTCGGTACGCTCAACCCGTCCGCCCTCCTGGTCAATGCTCAAAAAAGGCGGTATCAAAGACAATTCTCTGATTTTTTCGGTCGTTTTTCCAAACTGCTCGGCACTTTTGATATTTTTCGTAAAAAATATCGCTCCTCCAAGACCGTCTTTTAAAAGTTCTTTGAAAGTATCACAGTTATCAACGTTGTCGCCGTTGTAACCCGCAATAAATAACTGATTGATTTTTTGCCTTAAAGAATACATTATTTTACCAGTTTATAAAACTTAAATTCGCTTGGTTCAAGTCTTTCAAAGAAGAAATTGTTTGCAAAATTTTCCACTTTTCTTTCTTCAAAATCTTTGGTTTCATAGTTATAAACGTACTCAAAGGCTTCCGTATATTCTTTCGGCACCTCAATCGAAGCATCGTAAAGCGATGCACCCTCATGGATTTCACATTCATGAGTTAACTGGGAAAAGACTTTTTCGGTAGGTGCAAGATAATTTGCGGCAACAAACAAAATCTCTTTTGACTGATGTTTTGTAACCGCCCAGCAGGCAAAACCGTTATCCGCCTGAGTAATAATCTGGGCTTCGCCGTCTGCCAAAAGGTCATTGTTCTTGGCAAATCTTGCTATTGCATCGAATTTTTCGTAAAAATCGTAGTCTTTTTCTCTTTTCATCGAGATTTCGGCACCGATGCAGGCTTCCGTACCAACCGTTGTAAATGATTCATCGCCGTCAACATACAAAATCGGTCTTTGAGCCTTTTTGCCGCCGGGGATAAAATTCATTTTAAACCACTTAAACAAAGCACCCGCTCTGCCGAGTTGTCCGGGGTATTGGTTAATATCACGGAACTCACCGTCCTGATTGTTGTACGTTTTTAAAACAGATGCGGAGCCTCTTGTCAAAGGTGCCTCGTTATAAGCCTTTAAATCCTGATTATTTTTTATAATTTCATAAGGCGTTTTTTGATGCTGACAAATGATGTCATTGCCCCATAATATGTCAAAATGCATATCACGGTGGTATTCTTTGATATAATTTCCGCCGAGCATATATTCCGCCAAAATTGCAAAATGCTTACATTCCTGTTTTAAAGCCTCGTTACATTTTGCAAGAACGTGTTTCGGCGCACGGTAACTGATAGGTCGGTCGCCTTTTTGGGAAACTTCGTCAACCACGTGGTCAATATGGTCAAATCTTATTCCGTCAAAATGGTAGGTTTTACAAAGGTTTTTAACTTTTTCTATAAAATAATTAACAACAGGCTGATTGTACTCGCCGCTTTCAAGATATACAAAGTAGAAAGGAGCCTGACAATCAAGATTGGCAAATCTGCTGACGTCCTCGCCCTTATAGTTATAATGTTTAAAGGTCGGATAATCACCCGTTTCAGACATTTTATCAAAAACGGGAACACCTGCAGAGCACCATGCCCCGCCTGAAACAGGCCATAAACCCTCTCTTATAAGCGCCGAGATGTCATTTCCCTGCTGGGTGATATCACTTTCGCCCTTTATTTCATCATAAGTTTTATTTTCCGATTTGGAAATAATTTCCTTAACTCTTTTAACAAGTTTTATCTGTTCGCCCTTTTCGGTCATTTTATCGGAATAATACTTCTTTTTAGGTTTAAGTTTTTCGCAGACTTCTTCAAAAATTGCGCTGTAATGTTCGCTCATATCGTCCGAACCGCATCTCAAAGTTTCTTTTGCAAGTCTGATAACTATTTTTGCATCATCATCACCATATTTTGTAACCAAAGTCGGAGAGATTTTGTCAATTTCGTTATCCAAAGATTCCATAAGTTGATTAACGTCCATCCATCTGACAATAGAGGGGTTTGCAAGCACTTCTTTTGCAAATCTGCTTGTCTGTGGCAAAATATCATAAATAACGGGATGTCCCGCAAGTTGCGCAAGTGTAATAAATAATTGCACCTGTTTTTCAGCCGTAATACCGAGTTTTCCTGTCAGATAATCGTCTTTTACGGAATTACCTACCTCTGACGAACTCGGCAAATATGCACAGCCAAAATCACGGGGGTGGAAAGGAACCAAATATATCGTCGTTCCGAGGATATTCTTTTCCAAATTTCCCGACGGCAAAATCAATATCTGCTTCAACCAATCCACAAAATTCCCCGGAGCAGGAGAATAATTGCCGTTTCCAAGCGCAGTAAGGTTGATTAATTTAATTTTATGCTGTTCTCTTTTCATCCATTCGGAATTTGTAATACCCGCTCTCGAAACAGGAGATATTTCACCCTTGTTGAACTTAAACTGGGAATTTTCCAGAACACCGTTCAATCTCCATTTAACTTCAAGCCCGAAGATTGTATCTGCGGCATTTAATTCTTCCAATGCCCTAATGTGAGGATAAGGCAAATATCCGTATTTCTCAATGACCCTGCGCAAATAAGCCTTTCTGCCCTCGGAAATATCATTTCCTCTGTATATTTCCTTGAGTTTTATCAGAAAATCCGACAATTCTTTACTTTGGGGGTCAATTTCAACTTTTTTTAAAGAATCTTTCTTCCCGAACAAAAATGACAACATACAAAATCCTCACTTGATGATTTCTTATTGTAGCATATTTTTTGTCTTTTTGTGTGATTATTAAAATACGTAAATATCCATACTAACATATAAAAAGCAGTTTCCTGATATATCTATGCCGAAAATATTTAAAGTCATCATATTTTTGGTTGATATTTTTGACAATTCACCCTGTGGTTAATATGTTTTTTAAATATTTTGGTTGATGTAAATCCAAAAGGAATATTGTATTCTTATTCTGTTAGCAAACGGAGTATATTGAAGAATGGGAAAATTCTTTTGTAAGTGGTTAATGTGTATTTGTTTCATTTTATCTGCAAACAGCGTTTTTGCATCTTCCTTATCCTCTGTTGAAATAGTTTCCGATAACGGTGTCGGCAAAATCTATCTCGGCATCGATAAATCCGTTATCAACAAAAAGAAAATTTCCCTGAACGAAATTCAAATTCAGTTAAAAAATACGGGAATTATCGAAAACTTAAAAACAATCTATAAAAACGCACCGAAAGATATTGAAATCAGCGTTATCCAAAACGGCAAGCATGCCTTCATCAACATCTTCGGCGAAAATATTGCGGATTTTGAACTCTTATATGCAAAAGACGGAAGTTTTATCCCTCTGAAAAACAACAAAAAAGATATTGCTGCCGTTCTTCTTATCCTTGCAGGCGTTTTGGGAACAGCCCTTTTATCAAAAAAAATCAACAATTTAAACAAAAACTCAAAAGGTTCGGATTTGCACACAGAAACAGTTATCCGCCAAAAAAATCAGATTATAGAAATTAATACTCTCAGAAATAAAAGCAATCAGACTCTTCATAATTCAATTCACGGAAACGTTCACAGATTTGCAAATACGGCTTATGCAGGTACTGTAACCGTTCCCGAAGATTTGCAAAAATCAGACTTTGAATTTATCGAATACAAAAACAATCTTAAAAAAGCCGTAAAATCATAAAAATATTTTAAAAACTTGAAAAAATTTTTAAAGTATTCTAATATTATACTATACACAACAAATATGTGACTACTCGGGATTAAAATGAAAATCAGACATCAGGAAATGACAAATGACATCAACTTAGATTTTACCGATGATATATCGGTAGATTTTGAAGAAGTTGATAATATTGCCTTACAGGATATCAGAAAAATCTCGGACATACACAAGGCGGCCGTTTTAAACGGTAAAAAATTATACATAAAAAATGCTGCACCTGAAATACTTAATATCCTTGCAATAACAGGATTACATAAATCTTTTAAAAATTTTGACGAGCAGTATTCGGCTCCCGACAAACGCAAAAGAGGATTTTAATGGGCGTTTTATACACTGTTGCCCTGCCTATCGGAAATCTTGACGACGTTTCTTTAAGAGCCTTGGAAGTATTGAAAAAGGCTGATTGTATCGCCTGCGAAGATACAAGAAACACACAAATTTTATTAAACAAATACCAAATTAATACAAAATTAATCGACTGTCATAAATTTAACGAAAAACAGCGGAGTTCAAAAATATCCGAAATTCTCGAAAACAACGGCACTGTTGCTCTTGTTTCAGATGCGGGAACACCGAACATCTGCGACCCGGGGTCTGTTTTAATAAAAGAACTTGTAAAATCGGGGCATAAAGTTATAGCAATCCCGGGGGCATGCGCTTTAACCGCCTTTTTATCAGCCGTTCCGAGAGAAAATGAATTTTTTACTTTTGTCGGTTTTCTGCCGAAAACAAACAGCCAAAAAAAAGAACTTTTTGAAAAATTTTCTTTTATAAACTGTGTTTTCTACGACTCTCCAAACCGTTTCAGCGATACCTTAAATTTAATTTCCGAACTATTCGGCAGCGACAGACAAATTGCCGTCGGCAGAGAGTTAACCAAAATTCACGAAGAAATTATTTCGGGTTCCGTCGGAGAAATTTCGGAATATTATGAAAAAAATACCCTTAAAGGCGAAATCGTCGCTATGGTCTTTGGACAAAATGATGAAAACTGCGATGAAGCTGTGATAAAAAAAGATATTCAAATCCTTAAAAAACAGGGTTTTTCCGATAAAGATATTTCAAAAATTTTATCCTCGGTAAAAAATTATCCGAAAAATCAAGTCTATCAACTTGCAGTCAATTTGAAATAAGAGAATTATCTGTTTGTTACCGCAAAAAAGTTGTAAATTATTATATCTGTTGTCATTGCGAGCGAGCGGATTTTGTGTAGGCTGACCGAGTGAAACGAGGGAACGCCGAAGTAGCAAAAAGCAAAGTGAGCGGCAACGTAGTGAAGCGACCTGTGAGCAGAGGCTGAAGGGCTTGCGAGGAGCAAGACCGTAACGCCGTTTATTGCGAACAGGTCAAGACAGCGAACAAGTGCTTTTTGTGAAACAAAATCCAAGACAAAGCGTGGCAATCCTTTTCGGTTTTCGGGATTACTTCGTCGCATCCGCTCCTCGTAATGACGTATATTGCCTTTGTAAGCAAAGCATGGCAATCCCGCTTCTACGGATTAAAGACTTGAATTTTCCAAAAATTTGGCAAATTCTTCGTATTTTTCGCTCAATTCCCAGAAAGAACCGATATCAACAATTTTGCCTTCAGACATATAAATAATTCTGTCGCACATCTTTAACGTACTCAATCTGTGCGATACCGCAATCATTGTAATATCACCCTTTTTCTTTTCAAGTATTTCAATGATTTCATTTTCGGTATTAACATCCAAAGACGAAGTTGCCTCATCAAAAATCAGCAATTCGGGATTTCGGTAAAAGGCTCTTGCAATACCTATTCTCTGAATTTGTCCCTGCGAAAGACCCGTTCCGTCAGGGTTTATAACTGTACCCGTTCTGCTTGATGATTCTGTCAACTGGTCGTACAAATTCGCAAATTTTAATGCCTCGGTAACTTTTTCATCATCAACCTCATCTTCGGGAATACCCCATGCAACGTTTGTTTTTAAATCACCTGCAATCGTATTCGTATTCTGGGTTACATAACCTATAATATTTTGATACTGTTTTATATTCTCATAAGTTAAAACATTATCGTCAATATAGATATTACCTTCTCCGATTAAAAGACCTGTCAGACAATCCGTAAGAGTGGTTTTACCTGCACCCGAAACACCTATTATACCGATATATTCGCCTTTTTTGACAGTAAAATTGATATCATCAAGAACAGGATTTTCCTTATCATAAGAATAGGATAAATTTTCAACCCTTATTGAATCATTAAAAGGTATTCTCGTCTTGTCGGGTTCATAATAATAGTTTTCGTATGCCTTAAATGAATCATACAATTCAAATATCTTCGGAGGATATTCTCTGTACATGTCAATATAATTTATACAAACCTGACTCTTGTTCATAAGAGGCAAAATTCTGAATAATGAAATACAAACAATACCAAGTGAAATCAGAACTTCTTCCCTGTTAATGCCGTATTCCTTAAAGATTCCGACAAACAATATAATAATTGTAAATACAAATATCATTTCAATAACATATTGCGGGATTATCGGCAATAAATTGATTTTTTCTTCCAATGGCACAAGTTTAGCGGACAACTTTTTGTAAACCTTATAAAAGAAGTTTTCGGAACTTGTTATTTTAATTTCCTTCAGACATCTTAAACTTTTCATCAGAACATCATAAACGCCCGTTGTAAGTTTATATTTATCATCAGCATACAACTTTGCCTGACGGAAAATCAAACGGTTTTGCAAAGAAGCAGAAACCGTGAAAAACAGCGCCGCAAGTATCGTGTATTTCGGTAAAAGACAAATTATCCATGTAAAAATCATACCGACTACAATAGTATTTGTCGTAAAAACAATTACCCTGAAAACAAAATTGTTAAAAACATTATCGACATCCTGCGAAATATTGAAAAATCTGTCACTGTCGCCTTCTCTGACATTCATTTCAAACGGGGCATACAGATACATTCTCATAAACATCTGTTTGATATCGAGCGCCCATTCTTTTAAAAGTTTATTCTGCCAATACATTATAAAAATACCGTAAATGTTCTTTGCAAGAATCATTGCAATTAAAACCAGAGCGGAAAATTTTAATACATCAATATCCGTCGGAAGATTAAAAATTTCCCTCGCCGCACGGATAAAGAAATTATTATTCATCGTTCCCGGACTAATCAAAACAATAATAAAGGGTAATATAATTGCAACACTGGCAAATTCAAAAAAGCTGGTCAAAGCGGTATAAATTGCCATAAGACAAATCTGTTTTTCATGCCCTTTTCCGAAATATTTCAGAAATTTAAAAAATGTTGTATAAAACATAATAATACCCCTTTGAAAATATTATAACATATCATTTAAAATAAAAAAACACGTAGGGATTTTTGTCTTTGGACAAAACTTCTTTGTATCTTTCAAAACCATCAATTCCCGCTAATATTTTTGCGGCTTTTTCTCTGATAGTGTAATTTTCGTCCTGATATGTAAATTCGATTATCTGCTCAAGTTTGGATAAATCTTCCGTTTCCCCCGTTATTTCAGCCAAAGCCTCCATATACCAGTATAATTTAAAAGTCCTTTTTGTAATTTCGTGATTTGACAAAACTTCCATTTCTTCCTGACAATCTCTTAACGCAAGAATCCTGTCCAAAAGCAAATCACAAAAAACTTTTTTCTCGGGCAAAAATCTTATAACCTCTAAAATATTTCTCACAACGGTAGGAATAATATCATTAAGAGAATTAAGCAAAATTTGGAGCGTTTTATCTCCGTAAAAATATTTTCTCATATCTTCCGTCCGCAAAAATTCATTGATTTTTGCGGAACAAATCTCTCTGACGGGACCGTGCTGCCCCGTCAGCAAAGACAACAAAATATCTGCCTGCTGTTTTGAGGATATTTTATTAAGATGCAGAAGCGCCGCCTGCCTGTCTATATCATCACCGTTTATCAGAAGATTTGTAATTTCCTCATCGGTAATGGTTTCAGACAAAAGGCTATACGCTTTATTCATCTCCTGCGGTGTATATAAGACAAAATATTCCTTTTCCATACAAATATGATACTACAAAATTTATCACATTAAAAAAGAGGACCGTTAAACAGCCCTCTTTTATAGTTTTATTTATCGGATTATTGACCGTCGCCGACTCTCCAACGCATACCTGCCGAGAATGCGACACCGCTTCTGCCCAAACTTCTGAACATTGCCTGTCCGTATCCGGTAAATCTTTCACCCCAGCGTTTCTGGAGACCTAAGCCATATTCAATCCACGGATCACTCGATAATTCGGGTAATCTTACATAGTTAACGGTTGAGCCTGATGCTCCGCCCAATATCCAGTTGAAATCACAGTTCAAATACGGCTGCCAGCCATTTGCCGTGTTAAATGCTAACTTAAGACCGGGAGCAAGTTGGAAGGCAAAGATTGAATCTCCGTCAGCTTTTGCAAGTCCTACTGTGTACGGGAAGACGTTAACAGTTGTCAAAGACATTAACAAATGAGGCTGAATAATAAATCTACCGTCTGCCAAATCCCAGTTGTAAGCAGATTTGTTAGCAATACCGCCTCTGAGTGACCAGAAATCAGTACCCATCGTACGAGATGAAACATCTGAACCGCTTGCACCTATGTTCAAGGTTGTGGAGTTCGAGAAGTCACCTTTGTACAAGGTTCCCGTTACACCCATAGTACCGCCGTTTTGGTAAATGCCTGTTCCCTGATAAGTCTGGTGAGAACCGTCATAACCTGCATAGAAGCCGTATGAACTCTTGAAGCCATGCTTGTGGTCAAATACTTTGGAATCTACACCTGCATAGATACCGTACATATTATTGTTAACATCAGGGCCGTTTGAGAATCTGACTTTTTCAAATTCACCATAGGCTCTAATCCATCCACCGCCTGTATTTTGCGGGTATTTATATCTTTCGTATAAAATTTTGCCTTGTTTATCAACGTCAAATGCAGTATTGCTTGTATCTGCTGTCTGATCGCCCGAATAATTCGGTGTTAACTCATCAGCTTCAACATATCTGTTTGCATTTAAGTATGCTTCACGTTCCCTTTTCGGCAACGTCATCAGAGTATCGTTGTTTGCAAATGCCATTCTGTAGGCATTTAAGTTTGTATATAAGCCTGTTTGCGTAGCAATCTGACCCGCTTGTACTTCCGGTTGAACCGAAATTCTTGATAACAGATATCTGCCGTTTCCTGCCGACATAAATACGTATTTACCGACAGGTGATTCAAGAACCTGACTACCGAGTGATGTTATATAAGAAAGTGAATCATTTTCCTGTCCGCTGCGTGCGTAAGAATCTTCAAAAATCTGATAAATTGTATTTTCTTCTTTAGGTTCAAACATCAGATTAATTCCGGCTACATTAAGAGATAAACCACCTGAAGCACCCTGTATTCTTCCGCCGACCACAACTTTATCGGATTGTAACGTTAAACCGTTAATATCAACCGTATATTGAGTATTATCCGTAACGGTCATATTTCCTGCAACATTCTGGGTATTTATTATGCCATTAGCCATATTAACCGTTGAACCGACTCTGTAATTACCGCCGATGTTCATATTGCCGTTCAAATTCAACGTTGCATGCTGAATTGTAAAGTCATTGGCAATATCGGTATCACCGATAAGGTTCATAACCGAATTTTGACCTTTCAACAAGACAGGCGTGTTAACCGCATTGTTAAAGGTAATTTTCGGAGCATTTAATTCAATCGTTCCGTTACTTGAATTTGATGCCGAACCTATTTGTGTATCAGCCAAGGTAATTGCATCGGTTGCTTCCATTTTCAATACCGAATTGTTATCAACCAAAGTATTTCCCGTAACGGTAATCGTTCCGCCTTCTGTTTTGTTGTAAACATTTGCCGTTGTAGTGTTGGGAAGATTAATGCCGACAATTGCCATATCTTTGTTGTCATTCAGATTGTGAATCGGATTGACCAAGATATTGCCGTTTGCTTCGGCATTTTGCAATGTATATTTTGAATCGCCTGCAACAACCGAAGTTTTGTTATTTAAAGCAAGTTCACCGTTTCTGATATCAATATTACCGTGGAAGTTGCTGTTATCTCCCGAAAGGTAAACTTTTCCGTTACCTGTTTTGGTAATTGTTGCATTGTTTGCAGCATAAGCAGTTTGCTGTGTTCCGACACTCATACCCAATTCACGTTTATTGAGTTTTCCTTTGTCTGAAACATTCAATACTAATTGTGTATTTTGACCCATATTCAAAGTCGTTACGTAAGAATTAGGATTTTCAATCGTAAAGTTATCACCAACCGTGACCGTTCCTACGTTTTCTGCCGCATTAGCATTGTAAACATTGAAAGTAACGTCCTGCGTCGGAGAATAAGTAACAAGGTCTGTCGTTGTCGTATAAGGCGTATTACCCATTGACAAGTTCTTAATCGGCAGTGTTCCCGTACCATCATCACCTATCGCAACGTTAGCCGTTGAGTTGGTTACTTCAGTGTATTTATTTAACAATAAATCCGAATTTGTAAGATTTACACTGACAACGCCGTTCGGGTCAACTTTTGAAACACCTGTTGATAAATCACTCTTTGAACCCGCAGTCGCTACTGTCAAACTTGAATTTACAACATTTGAAACAACAGGTGTAGTTTCATTCAGGAATTTAACACCTTCTTCAAAGATTAAAGAACCGTCATTCGTAATGTTGTGTTTAACACCTTCGCCAAAGTAGGTTGAACCCGTTGTAAATCTCGTTGTTCCGCCGTTTTGGTTATATGTACCCGTAAATCCGCCGCTGTTGCCCATAAAGTTGGAAGTCGTATTATCGTTGTTGATAGTACCTGTTCCGACAAGCGTTGATTTAATATTGTAAACATCTGACGAATTTGCAATATTCAAAACTGAATTTTCATCAATTGTAATTGTGTTTGTTGACGGCAAATCTGCAGTGTTTTGCAAAGTAAGAGTACCGCCTTTTAAGTTAACATCGGTATTTTCTTTAATACCCGTATCAACAATTGTTAACGCTTTAAGAGCATTTGTTCCCGTTCCGATTTCAACCTTTCCTGTTACGGGGTCTGCATTTTCGGAACTTATATAAGTACCGTTATTCAGAATTACATGCGCCTGATTAAGTTTAATGTAGTTATCGCCGTATTTTATGTTGCTGTTGTCGGTAGTTGCTTTTAATTCGCTGAACTCGGAAACAGTATTGGGATTGATGCCTATGGCGCCGTTTTCAATAACTAGATTATCATTTACAAGAACAGCACCTTCATTAAGATTTAAGATAGCATCGCTTGTAACCTTACTGCCTTCCTGTGCGTCAAAAAATGTATTATTCAGATTAACTACCGAACCGTTGCTTTGTGTATAAACAACCTGAGTATCACTGTAATCGGTATTGATATCGTGTGTTACACCACCCGTTACATTGAATTTTGCAGTGTTATCAGCGGTAACAATCTTGTTTTCGTTAAATTTAACTCTGCCCGCCGAATTAACATTTGTACCCGTAATCGTAAGAGCCGCATCGGAATCAAGATATACAGCCTTATTGTTTACGTTTTCGGCTTCAAAAATAACATCTCCGCCTGTGGGGTTCAAAAGTAAATCACCCTTTGTAGCAACTGTAATATCGGTATATTTGTTAATATTTGCAGAACCTAAGGCTTCAGCCGTTGCTAAAGATCTGATTTCCAAAGAACCGTCATTTTCACCGTCACCGACTGTTACAACAACGGGTTTTTCTTCGGTACCGGCAACATTCAGATTAACGCCGCCAAGTACGTTGCCCGTTGAAGTCGCCTTAACAACAGGAACGTTAACTGTAACATCTTTACCTGTTACGGCACCTTTTCCTTTTAAATTCAAAGACGTCATAGTGTCAGACAACGTAACGGAAGTTGTACCCTGTAAACCTGCACCTGCAGAACCTGCGGAACCGTCAACATTAATTACACCTGCGGTAGCATTAATAACACCTTGCGTTACAACAGGGTTATTTGTTTCTGTTGCGGTGATATTAAATGAACCAGTACCTGTTTTTGCAAGTGTACCCGTTCCGCCGAAGGAGTCATTTGTTGTAACGGCACCTGCACCGTCCAAAGTAACTGTCGCTACGTTATAGATAGCATTTGAAACTGCTGTCTGGGCCTGTGCATCGTAATTTGAAAGGTTTCCTCTGAAAAGAACCGTTTCGCTTTCTGCGGGGGTAATATTCAAAACGTAGTTGTTATAGATAGCACCACCGTTTTCGATAGCGATGTTTCCGTTAAAATCAGTGTTTCCTTTGATTGTCATTTTGTTGTCATTATAAATGGCACCACCGTTGACAGACATGTTAGCATTTGCATTTGTACCGTCACCGAAGGTTACACCATCGATTACGAGAGCATTTTCAGCGGTATTGAAAATAGCACCGCCGGCACTGGATGCCTGGTTTCCGACAAAGGAACCGCCCTTAATAGTGGAAGCCTGCGCATTTAAGTCGTTATAAACGGCACCGCCTCGTCCGGGAGTAGCACCGTCTTCGCTTTTTACTGCCAAATTGGAAGTATATGTAACATTTTCGGAAGTTAACAAACCGTTGTTGTAAACGGCACCGCCTGCGCCGCCGTTCAAGGCTTTGTTGCTTGTAAAGTTACCGCCTGTTATGGTTGTCGTACCGTAGAAGTAATCGCCTGATTCTTCGTCCTTACGTCCGTAATTGAAGATTGCACCGCCCTGTTTTGCAGTGTTGTTCGAATAAGTAACGTTGGTTGATTCAAGTTGTGCATCTTCCATGTTAAAGACTGCACCGCCTGCAATAGCAGTGTTGTTCTCGAAAGTATCACCCGATAAAGTTACTTTTTCGGTTTTTGCATAGTTTGCAATTGCACCGCCGTAATTAGCCGTTGCCGTATTTGAACTATAAGTTGAATTTGTTGAATTGATTTTACCTAAGTTATAAACTGCGCCGCCGCTTGTTGAAGCAGTGTTTTTTGAATAAGTGGTTTGGTCAGATGTCAAAGTACCCGCAGTTGCGTTAACAATGGCACCGCCGACATCAGCCTTGTTGTAATTAAAGTTTGTTCCGTTTTGAGTCTTTAATTTGCCTGTGTTGTAGATAGCACCGCCATATACTGCCGTGTTTGCATTTGCCTCTGTTCCGTCACCGAAGGTTGAACTGTCGATAGTCAACAAGTTTGCGGCATCGTTAACAATAGCACCGCCGACATCGGTTGCAGAGTTCTTTGTAAACGTACTGCCTACGATAGAAGATTCTGCGGCAGTTTCGATGTTATAAATCGCACCGCCCTGTTTTGCAGTGTTTGAAATATACGTTGTTCCTGCACCTGAAGTCAAGGTTCCTGCGTTGTAAATCGCACCGCCCTTTGTATCAACACCTTCTTCAGCAGTTACGGCTTTGTTATAGTTGAAAGTTGTATCTCCGGTAACTAAAAGACCTGTGTTATAAACAGCACCGCCATTTACGGCCGTGTTTGCATTTGCTTCCGTTCCGTCACCAAAGGCGGCATCATCAAGCAATAAAGCATTTGCCGTTGCGGCATTATACAAAGCACCGCCGCTCGTTGCAGTGTTCTTTGTAAACGTTGCAGGCCCGATGGTTGAAGCCAAAGCGTTTTCATCGTTATAAACCGCACCGCCGTTTGTTGCAGTGTTATAATTAAATGAAGTATTGTTATTTACGTTTAATTTTCCTGCGTTGTAAACAGCACCACCGCTTGTTGCAGTGTTGGCATTTGCGTTTGTACCGTCACCGAATTTAGCGCCGCTCAATATTAAATTATTTGTCGTTGAAGCGTTATAAACCGCACCGCCGCTCGTTGCAGAGTTCTTTGTAAACGTTCCGTTTACAGTTGATTCTTTTGCGTTTGCAGCGTTATAAATGGCACCGCCGCTTACTGCCGAGTTCAACGTATATGTAGTTGCTTCCTCTGACGTCAGAGTTCCTGCGTTATAAACTGCACCGCCGCTCGTTGCTTTGTTATAAGCATATATTGTATTGTTGTTGGAAGTTAATTTTCCTGTGTTGTAAACGGCACCGCCGCTTGTTGCAGTGTTGGCATTCGCTTCTGTTCCGTCACCGAATTGAGTACCGCTTAATATTAAATTATAGTTAGCGGAAGCGTTATAAACGGCACCGCCGTTTGTAGCAGTGTTCTTTGCAAGTATGCCGCTTACGGTTGATTCTTTCGCTGTTTCAGCGTTATAGATAGCACCGCCGCTTACTGCCGTGTTTAATACATATTGAGATTCGGCAGCCGAGGTGAAGGTTCCTGCGTTGTAAACAGCACCACCTGCCGTCGTTGCCTTGTTGTTTGTAAATACCGTACTGTTATTAACAACTAATTTACCCGTGTTATAAACAGCACCGCCGTTTGTTGAAGTGTTTGCATTATCGTCGGTTCCGTCACCGAATTGAGCACCGCTTAATATTAAATTATTATTTGTTGAAGCGTTGTAGATAGCACCGCCGCTTGTTGCCGCATCGTTTTTTGCAAATCTGCTGCTGACCGTGGATTCCTGAGCGCCTTCTGCGTTATAGATAGCACCGCCGCTTGTTGTTGCTTTGTTGTAATTATAAGTTGTCGTACTGTTGGAATTTAATTTACCCGTGTTATAAACGGCACCGCCTCTTGCTGCAGTGTTTGCATTTGCTTCGGTTCCGTCACCGAAAAGTGCTCCGTCTAAAGTCATTACTGAATTAACAGATGCGTTGTAAACGGCACCACCGCCGACCGTTGCAGTGTTTTTAGTAAAGGTGCTTCCCGTAATCGTTGCGGAAACCGCATTTTCACCGTTATAAATCGCACCGCCGTTGTTTGCTCTGTTTAATTTATATGAGGTGTTTGCATCAGACTGCAAAGTACCTGCCGCATTGTAAATCGCACCGCCGCCTGCCGTTGCTTCGTTGTAATTAAATGTAGAATTAATAACACTCAATGTACCCGATGAATTATAAACAGCACCGCCGTTTTCAGCTGAGTTGCTTCCCGATGCGCCGCCGTTACCGAAGGTGGTGGTATTCAAACTTAAAGTTTTATCTTCACTCTTGTTGTAAATCGCACCGCCGCTTGTTGCCGCAGTGTTTTTTGTGAAAGTGCCGTTAGTAAATGCTGCCGTTCCGATATTATAAACAGCACCACCGTTTTCGGATGCATAGTTATTATCGAAAGTATTTCTTGTGGAAGTTACGTTTCCTGCGTTATAAACGGCACCGCCTGTTTGAGCAGTGTTATTTACGAACGATGTATTGTTTTCAAAAATTACTTCACCTGAACTTGTGTTATAAACCGCACCACCGCTTGTTGTTGCTTTGTTGTAATTAAAATTGGTATTCTTTTCATCATGGCTTCTTACGGTAACTTTTCCCGTGTTATAAATCGCACCACCCATTGCCGCAGAGTTTGCGTTTACTTCCGTCCCGTCGCCGAATGATGAACCCGAAATGATAACAGGGTCACCTTCTGCATCATAAGAATTGTAGATAGCACCACCATTATAGGTTGCTGTATTTTTGGTAAAAGATGTTTCGGTTAATGTAAGTTTGCCTGAGTTATTAATACCGCCGCCGACCGTTCCGCTTGCGTTATTACTTACGGTAGAATATGTCAGCGACATTGTACCGACGTTAGTTAAAGCGGCATTTCCCGCATTATAGAACGCACCGTGTTCCGCCGTCGTTGTACCGTTGTTTAAAATAAGAGTTACGGCATTTGCAAGACCGTCTTTTTCCTTCAACGTTGTATAGGTCATATTGAGTGCGTTACCATTGTTTACGGTAAGCATTTGCACTGCCGCATTCGTGACTATACTGTGATTATTACCTGTCAAATTACAGTTATAAGCATTTTTACTTATGGTTAAAGCCGCCGAAAAATCTGTAACATCTCCTGTCAAATTAACGGGATTTCCTGCCGTAATTGCACCGCTCAAACCCGCATAATTATTAACATCGACCGCATTTGCAACATCCGCAAAACCTAACAACGAACAAACCAAAGCCGCCGTGATTATTCTTGAATGACTGTTTTTCATCTTTTATCCTTAATTCTACTAAAAATTAATACTTGTTAACTTATTATAACATCTCAAAAAATATAGAACTTATATTATTACAAAATGTTAAATGCAAAAAGCGGTATTTAACCGCTTTCTGCATGTATTTAATATATTATCTACCCTGACCGACAGCCCAGCGTAAGCCTAAGTTTACACCAACACCGTTTCTGCCGCCGTTTCTTGCAAGGAACTGACCAAATCCGGTAAATTTATCACCCCAGCGTTTCTGCATACCTAAACCGTATTCTATGTAAGATTTTACGTAAGTATCAGGTATTGAAGAATTGCTGATTTTGAAGTGAGTTTTATCACCGAGATTTAATCTGAAGTCAACTAACAAGTACGGCTGCCATCCGTAAGGAAGATTTGCCATCAGTTTCAAGCCGGGAACAAGTTGTACTGCGTGCAGAGCCTGTGAATCAACAGGTCTTCCTGCAATATCCGGAGGATTGAAGGCATTAACAAAGGTATATGACATTAACCAACTCGGCTGGATAATGAATCTGCCTCTTCCAAGTTCCCAGTTATAACCTGTCTTTGAAGCAACACCGGCTGACAGCATAAAGAAATCATTTTTGCCGTTCGGTGTTGACATATTACTGAAGGACGGGTCAGCGTTAATCGTTAAGCCCGTGAAGAAGCCGCCTTTATACAAAGCACCTGTTAAACCGACTACACCACCGTTTTGGCATCCTGAAACACCGTCAAAGGATTGATGAGAACCGGTATAACCGATGTATCCGCCCAAGGTTCCTTTAAAGTCTTTGCCTAATTCTGTCAAAGCAGTATCAGCACCAATTAAAGCACCGTAAGTCTGATTTGAAACTCTGGGGCCATCCTGCAAATCAACTTTTTCAAAGTTACCGTAGGGTCTGAACCACATTCCTTTGTCGAGTTCGGGGATATAGTACGGAGAATATACAAATGCTTCATCCTGAGCACTGCTTGCATATTTGTTACCGTAATATCCGTATGCCGTCGGGAGAACCATAACCGAATCGACACTTGCAAGTGCTTCATCATAAGTCTGGACTTGTGTTAAAAATCCGCCTATTTGTACTGCCGCCGAAGATGCCATAGCCGTCGGTGTATATCCCGTACGTATCAATGAATATGTACCTGTATTACCCGCAGGTGAGAAGATGTAGTTTGCAACAGGTGTTGTTACCATATTGTTTGAAGTTGTAAATTCTACATCAGATATCGTTCCCTGAACATCAAATATCTTGTAAGCGGATATTTCAGCCTGCGGTTCTGTTATCAGATTGTATTCCGAAATATTCAAAGTTCTTGTTGTGCCGGGTGTATCTGAAGCCAAATTACCAACAACTACTACTCTATCCGACAATCCGAACATGGGGTCAATATCAACCTTATAGTCGCTGTTGCCTGTCAGTGTCATATTGCCGCCGACATACTGCTGGTTAAACGCACCGTTCATCATATTAACGGTTGAACCCATTGTGAAATTGCCGCCGATTGTTAAGTTTCCGCTGCCTAAGTTAATGGTTGAATTTTTCAGAATTAAATCTTTGGCAACATTCATCTCTTGTTCGTGATTTAAGTTCAAGACAGAATTTTCACGAACAAAGACATTTTGAGCATTTGCGGAAACAGATGTCAAAGTTGCTTCAGAAGCATTATCTACAACCAAATCGTTAAAGACGAGTTTTCCGCCGCTCGTTACGCTTGCCGTAGATGTTTTATCAACATTAATATTTGCCGCATTTATATCGGATTTTGCAGTCATTGTCAATTTAGAAGTATCAACATTGACATTTTTTACATTAATCGTTCCCGGAACAACCGCATTTCCTTGTGCCGCAAGCGAGAATTCTGATGCAGCAAGGACGTCAACATTATTTGCCGTAAAGTTTCCTGCCGTCGTTATAACACCTTTTGATGCAACAGGAAGAACAACATCTCCGTCTGCTGTATCAGCAGAATTTCTTACGCTAATACTGCCTCGTGTATTATATACATTTACTTCAACAGGAGAAGAAGCATCTTCCGGTTTGATACCGCCGAGTAAAACCATATCATCGTTTTGTGATACATTTGAAACAGTTGCTTTTGCGTTTGGTTCTAATTGTGACAAATCGTATTTTATGTCGTTTGCAAATTTAGAATCTTTGGTCGCAATTTCACCGTTTTTAACAACCAAGGTACCGTGGAAATCAGAAATATCACCGCTCAAAGTAACTTTGCCGGGATTTTCCTTTACGATATCACCGTTTGTTTCAGCCCATGTTGTAACAGGTGTACCAGCATTGTCAACGTTCTGTATTGTTGCACCAAATTCGGAATCATTCTTGTTGGTTAACTTCAATTGAGTATTGTCTTTCAACTGTACCGTCGGAACAACAATATTTCCGTCCGTATCTTTGAAGGTGACATTATCGCCGAAGCCTAACACACCGCCTTTACCTGGGGTTCCTTCATCATTTTGTAAAATGAATTTTGTTGTCGGATTAACAGTTACTTCCGAATCACCGAGAGTAAGTGAATTTACCTTCTGGTTAGCATTACCGATAATCACTTCGTCCATTGTTGCAGTAACCGTTGAATTACCCGAAACGTCTAACGAAGTTCCTTTAGCCATATTAACCGTAACATCATCGTCGGGTAACTGGATAACTGCCGTTGCACCCGTCAAATCTACATTACTTGTTTTTTCGGTTGAGAAGGTACCGTCAGCACCCGTAAAGTTAATTACGGAACCGGGTTCAAATTCAACGTCTTTTGCAATTCTCAATTCACCGCTTTGAACCTGTGTTGTGGCATATTTGCTAAAGAATTTCGAACCGTTTGTAAATTCAACAAGACCACCGTCCTGATTGTAATCTCCGCTAAAGCCAGAAGCATCACCTACGATTGTAACATCGCCATCACCTGTTTTCCTGAAGTTATTACCATAACCTGATCCGTCATTTTTAATATCAGAAAGTGTAAGATCCGTATTATCATTGTCTATAATAAAATCTGATTTAAAACCTTTTAAAGTAACACTTGCATTTTCGGTAGATTCAGCACCTTCGTTCATTATGAGTGAAGCACCGACATCCGCAATAGTTTCACCGCCGTAAACCGTTATACCCGCATCAAGTTTTGCACCGTTACTTAATGTAAGGTTTCTGACCATGTATTTGTTCTTAGCATTACCGATTGTAGCGTTCTTGTCAATAAGAGCAGTATCATTGATTTCAACATCGGCTGCTCTTAAAGCAATCTTATGTTCTGTCATATCATCGGTATTTGTGTATGTGAAGGTATTGAAGGTTGTTGAATTATCATATAACGCCGTTAAGTCGGTTAATTTGGCTTTATCGTTTGCGTTAAATATAATTTTAGCAGAGTTGTTTGATTCTTCCTCAATATTAGATACCAACAACTGATCGGAGGATAACTGAGCACCCTGATCCAAAATTATCGTACCGCCCGTTACCGCTCTTAAACTGCTGTCTTCAATATTTAAGAATTTATTCTTAACCGTTACGATACCGTCTCTCTGTTGGTAAGCACCTTTGAAACCGCTTGCATCAGAGAAGAAGTTAACGTGACCACCTTTGATGATAATTTTACCTTGACCTGCAATTGTTTGTGCAATTGTTCCCTCTTCGGGATCTGCATCAGCAAAAGTAAGAGTACCACCGCTATTTGTTCCGATCATACCTCCTCTGTCAATAGTCAAATCTCCGCCTGCCATATAAATTGCAGAACCTGTTTGTGCAGTGTTTTGAGAGAAGATAATATCTGCAGATTCTTCTTTAGGGCCTGTAAGATAATTAACTATTCTCGACAAATGTAAGGTTAAACTTCCTGCGTTCGTTATTGCACCACCCTGAGCAGTAGCTTCGTTATTGACAAACGCAATATCACCGTCTATTTCCATTTCACTTGTGTTATAAATAGCACCGCCTGAACCGTTCGGGCCTATTGCTCTGTTTGAAACGAAGATTTTGTTCTTTGAATCATCCGGGTCATTGTCACGTTTAATCTTCATGACATTTGAGTTATAAATAGCACCGCCCTTACCGTTATTATCAAGTGATGAAAATTCATTTCCTGCCTGGTTACCTGTAAAGACATTATCGTCAAATTCACTGACATTCAAATGAATTTCGCCGTCATTATAAATAGCACCGCCATTCAGATAACCTCTGTTACCAGAAAAACTTGTATTCGTAACTGTCAAAACGTATTCTGATTGTCTGTCAACGTATAAAGCACCGCCGTTTTTAGCTTCGTTATGAGTAAAGACTGCGTTTAATAAACCTGTATGACCTGTATTTCCTTCAAACGTAGCAACCGTACCTTTTCCTGAAATGTATAAAGCACCACCCTTATCGCTGTAATACTTATTAGTATCATTTACACGTTTAACATTAGAATCACCGCCCTGATATGTAAAATAAACACTTCTGTTTGTAGCAGGGTCTATACGGAAATTGAGATAACCTTCATTGGCAATTGCACCACCGCCTTCTTCAGCAGTGTTTGAATAACCTGAAGTATCTTTTCCGAAATGATATCCTCCTGCAAATTCTACTAAACCGTTTGCACCGTTATAGATAGCACCGCCTTTTCCTGTAGTGCCGTTTTTCCAGAAATCAGCAGAGTCTTTAATCAAAATTCGACTGAGATTATCTGCATCTTTGCCTGCATTATAGATAGCACCGCCTGCCGCAAGGTTGTTGTTTTGCGCATCTTTTTCGGTAGTTGCGGCAATGTTGCTGTCAAACATTGCCTTTGTTTGTACACCGTTATTTACAAAGTATTTATTCGGCTGCTGAATAACTAAATCTGTCTTGGTATCTTTGTATATAGCGCCGCCTTTAACACCTGTATTTTCTTCGAAATAAGCAGATGAAATTGTATCTTCATAAAGAGTTTCAACATCATTAACAAAATCAGTTGTATTAATTGTAGCAGTTCCGTCATTTGCCGTCTCGCCGTCGTTTTTATAACCCAAATACAAAGCCGCACCGTTAACTACACCGTAACCGTTACCTTCAACATTTCCAACGTTGTGAATATACAAACTCGGATAAAGCATTTTGGTTTCATCATCATTTGTTGCATGTGCGTTAACAACACCTGCTCCGATGTTTGCTATTGCACCTGCGTTTGGTGTAATAGAATTGGGTTTATGACCAAATTCAAAGGTGGGCGCTAATTCCAAAGTTCCTTCGTTACCAATTGCACTGCCGACAACGTTGCCTTTGAAATAGTTTGTACCGCCGCTAAAACTCATCGTAGAATCATTGTCTTCTTTATCAATGTACATCTGTCCCGCATTATATATTGCAGCACCGACATCAGCACCGTTTCCGATAAATGTTGAATTTTTAACCGTAACAACACCCGTAGAAGCCGCATCATTGTACAAACCGCCGCCGTAACCTTTTTCTTCATCAAGACCTATTGCTTTGTTCTGATAGAAGACCGTACCGTCTGTTGCAAGATCAGCTCCTTTGTAATGTAAACCACCACCTGACAAGTTAGATTCATTACCAATAAAATAAGTTGAATCACCGAATGTCAGCGTTCCGTTGTCATTATAAATACCGCCGCCTCTTAAAGCTATGTTGCCTGCCGTAGCATTGCCTTCTTGGTTATATTCGTCTTTTGTTCCTCCGATAACAGCTCCGTTTGCTAAGTTTACCGTACCGCTGTTATAAATACCGCCGCCAAAACCGTCTGTTTTATTCTTTTGAATTGCAACACCCGCATCGGTTACGTTTAAAGTTCCTGCGTTATAGATACCGCCGCCTTTTGCATAAATTTTCTTATTTATGTCCGTACCGTTTGCATCGTTATTAAAGACAACCGATTTTTCACCTAAATTAATCGTTGCACCGTTTGCGTTATAAATACCGCCGCCCTGCGATTCGTTATAGGAAACAAAGTTATCTCTGATATTCGAATTGGAAATATTGATTGTACCCTGTGCGTTATAAATAGCACCGCCTTTTCCTTCCAATAACGATTTGTCATCACCTGCATTGTTTGAAATAAAATCAACATACTGCAGATTAGAAACATTGGGACTGTCATTATAAAGAGCACCGCCTGCCTGACGTGCAGCGTTAGCAATGAATTGTACTTTATTGTCTTTGGTTGCATTAATTGTTAAAGTAGAAGTATTGTAAACACCGCCGCCTCGTTTAGCAATGTTGCCGTTTTCATAATCACCTATTGCGGTACCTTCATCCATAACTAACGTACCTGCGTTATAGATAGCACCACCGTCCTGATTTGCCGTGTTAAGCAAGAATTGAGTATCCTGCTGGATTTGTACGATACCTGATTCGTTGTAAATAGCACCGCCGTCGCCGCCGTTTTCTTCTTCGGCATAGTTATTTTTGAAGGTTGATTTTGTAATTGCCAAAGTTGCATCATCGGCAAGTTTGTTGTAGATAGCGCCGCCCTTTACTGCCGTGTTGCCGTCTTTGTTTTTATCATCTCCGCCGAAGTATATTTTATATAAACCGTTGTATTCGGAACCATCTTCTTTGACAGTAACGAAATTACCCGTATTATAGATAGCGCCGCCCTTTGCAGTTCTTACAATATTACCGGAACTACTGTATATACCATTTCCTGCAAAATATGCTTTATCTTCTGTTGATGAATTATACTTTATATTACCGTCGTTATCCGTATATCTGTTGAAATAAATCGTTCCTGCGTTGGCAATTGCACCGCCGTTTTTGGAAGAAGCATTTGATGTAAAACTTGCTCTGTGTCCCAGGAAAATTTTCGCATTGCTTTCAACAGCAATTGCACCACCGTCTGAAAGTGCAGCCAGATAACTCGGCTGTGCAAAGGTTGCATTTGAAAATTCTGACGGATTAGCAAAACCTGCAAGGTTGCGTGAGAATGTTGTCGATTCTCCGACTTCAACGGTTCCCGTTCCGCCTGCAAAAATGGCACCGCCGTTTGATTTAGAAACGTTTTGGTCAAAAACAGAATTCTTTCCGATTTTTACCGCATTTGCATTTGTACCGTCACCGCTTACATTATACAAGCCGCCGCCTGATCCCGATGCAACGTTGCCTGCAAAGGTTGTTGTATCACCGAGCAATACGGCTCCGTTTGTTTCATCACCTGCAATACCGTTATACAAAGCACCGCCGTTTGCCGCATCTCCGATACCCGTATCAGAATATCCTGCTTTATTACCGACAAACGATGTATTATCAGCCCATAAGCCTACTTCTGCGTTATATTTTGCCCTTAAATTACCCGTATTGTAAACTGCACCGCCATTATATTTTGCTTTACTGTTCTGGAAGTTAACATTGTTCGATAAGAAAACATCACCTGCGTTTGTAAGCATACCGCCGCCGGGTAATTCTTCATAATATGAATTTGTATAGGTTCCTGAATTTATATCCCACGTTGCACCTTTTTCAATAGTGTAGTGAGTATCATCAGATATAATATTACCTATATATTCTAATCTTGCTTTTTCTTTAACGGTAATATTTGCACCGCCCGACAGATAAATATTTGTACCCTGAATTGTACTCTTGGTTACATTGTCACCGTCACCGGCATAGTGTTTAACCGTTATGTCAGCCTTTTGACCGATTGTAACATTTTCATTTGCCTGAATTGTTGCCTTTGTCATATCCAAACCTGAGTTAACGGATACGTTTTTCGCAATAATTTTTGAACCGTTATCAAGAATTACATCGGTATAAGCATAATTTGTCAGTGAGCCTAAAATAACCGATTCATCTGACTGTAAAGTATTGCCTGACGTCAATTCAAAAGTAGCCATTTTTTCATCTTGGGTATTACCTTCAACAACAAAATTGCCGCTCAGGTTAATATTACCGTTTGCTTCCGTCGTACCTGCGGTCAGATTAATAGCTCCTGCATTTACTGTCGTACCGAAGATTAACTTGTTACCTTCTGTTTTTTCTATTAAACCGACCTTGCTTCCGTCTGAGTTAATTACCGAATTGATAGTTGCAATATTTGAATCACCGGTAATAATAATTTGTCCGGCATTTTTTATCGCAGTATCTGCATTCAGAGTAATATTACCGTTTGTAGTATCAAGACTGATTCCGCCGTTATTTTTGGTTTCAAGCTGAGTATTTGTAATCGTTGTACCGCCCTGAATAGCCAAATTGGATTTATCACCGTCTGATGTCAGGGTTGAATTTGAAATTGTTGCGGTTGCATTTTCGGTTTCAATAGTAATTGCAGAGCCTTCTTTTGCATCAATTGTACTGTTAGAAACGGCTATTGAACCGCCCTCTACGCCGCCTGTTGACAGAACAAAATCAGAACCTTTGTCGGCAGTAATTCCTGTTTTGTCAATAGAAATTGTTTTTGCAGTAATTGCCGTCTCTGTTCCGCCGTTTGTAATATTAATTGATGTTCCTTCATTCTGGGTTTTAAACGTACCGTTTTCTACGGAAACTTTCGCACCTGCGCCGTTTAATACCAACGAACCGCCGCTGATTGTAACACCGTCGCCTGTACTTGATGATGTCAATTGAGCGTTAGACGCAACTGTTGTTGAACCTGCTGTCTGTTCGTAGGTTTGAGTATAAATATTTTTCTTAACAACTGCATTGCCACCAAAATTGGATATTGCACCTTGAGAAGAAATATCTGTATTAATATTTGCAAGTTCGACTTTTTTATCGTCAAAACCGCCATAAATATTAATTTGACCTCTGTTTGTAATTGTTGAATTATCTTCAAAAGTAATATTACCTTTTGCTGATGTCAAATTCAAAATACCGTCTGTATCAACCGTTGTTTTTGCATATTGACCGATAATGAAGTTACCTGCACCTGCATCGAGATTTAAGACATCCGTCGAAGCATCTCCGTTACCGATGTTGATTTCGGTATCTTTTCCCGTACCGATTGTTGCAGAATAAATATTTTTGGAGGTATCATACAAACCGATTGTATTATCACCGTAAACATTTAAGACAGCACCGTTAATATCGACTTTTGTAGTAGTTTCATCAGCAGAAGAAGGAGCCTTAAACGTTGTATTGTAAAGATTTATCGTTCCTCCGTTTAATAAATAATGTGTTGATGAGAAGACAGAGGATGGCGAATTTTGACCCAAAGTAAAGTTTCCGCCTGTAATTGTAGATGTAAGTGCATAAATATTTTCAACATTTACATCTGTAACACCTGTATCGGTTATAGACTGATTATAAGCAGTAGCATAGTTATCAGATGAACCGATAGAATTAGCATTCAGTGAACCGCCATAAACATTGACCGTTGGTGCCAAAATTTTGTTTGTATAAACGGAAGTTGTATTATCCGCCTGTGTATATACGGCAGAAGCCTGAATTGTACCTGTTTTAGCCGCCGACGCTTTGTTAATCGAACCGCCGTTGTTAACGGTTATTGAACCCGTACCGCCATCAACAACCAATTCTGAATTATTGCCCAAAACGACCTTTCCTGTTTTTGTAAAGGTCATATAGTTTGAAGCCGTTACCGAAGCATCATCGCTAAGAGTTAAAGTACCTGCTTCCTGATAAACATTATTTGCTGTCAACTTTTCCTTGACGTCAATTGAACCGCCGAAAATATTGACGGTATCGTCAGCCTGTAAAAGTTTGTTAACTGTTAAAGAACCGTTGTCAACCGTTGCACTTTTTGACAGATAAATGTAATCAGCCTGAACAACAGGGGAAGCCGAAACTGTACCCTGCAAATAATTTTGTACTTTTGCGGTAGCCAAACCGATATTGCTTACAGTCAATTTACCGCTTTGAACATTGACATTACCAGTTGCCTTCAAATCTTTTACTGCAACGTCCGTGTTAAGTCCGTTTTGAGTATAATTACCTGTGATATCAATCGTCGCTGAATTGTTTGCATCGGTAATTTTTGCAGAACCTGTAACATCAACCTTTTCGGTAGAAACAATTTGTGAATTATCTCCGAGTGATAATTTTGAAGAATCTTCAATGGCAATTGATTTTGCATTAATCTTCTTGCCCGCCTTCAAATCTACATCAGCCTCTGCTGACTGAACGTAAGTTTCACTGTTAATATCACCGTTTGCAACCAATTTTCCGGCATTAACCTGAACGCCGTGAGTTGCATAAATTCCGCCTGAACCGATATTGACCTGAACAACATCATCTTTTTGGTCGTAAGAATCGACTTTATGACCTGAAGAACCGATAGCATTAACCGTTAAGTTTCCACCCGTAACAGTAACGTTACCCGTTGCAAAAATCTTATCTGCATCAACGTTAGCACCGTTTTTCTGGTTATAAGAATTAATTTTACTTGCCGTTGTACCTATATCGTTGACGTGCAATTCACTGTTATCAACAGTTACACCTGTTGCAAAAATCTGGTCAAGATATACTTTACCGCTTGTTGCCTGATTGTAATAACCTGTTGATTCAATTATACCGTATTTATTTTGGGAAGTCTGGTTGATAGAAGTAGTGTTCCAAAGGTTTATTCCGCCTGACAATTTTGCCTTATCACCCATTTTGATTTCCGCATCGGTAAAGACCAAATCATTACCCGTCACGGCAGCATTAGAACCAAGATTAATAGTACTGTTCGTAACGTATAATTCATTAAGATTTACGGCAGCATTGTTGGTCAGAGATAAGGTACCTCCGTTTTGAACATTCATTCTGCTGTTTGCACCGAGTAACTTTTCAACAATATTGAGGGTTGAATTATCAATCGTCATTGTTCCCGTTGTTGACATGGTTTTGTTGACGGTTAATATAGTGTCTCTCGTCGTCTTTGAAAGAGAAACATTTCCTGCCGTAAGGTTATTTAATTCAACTTCAACGTCTTGCTGAGTATAATTATCTGTTGTTATGTTTGTAATACCGCTAACTTTAGTTGCCATATTCTTAATATCGGTATTTGCAGCATAAACATCGGTAATTGTTGAAGTACCGCCTGTTTGAGAGAACTTATAGACTTTGGCATCGCTTGCACCGACCGAATTTGCTGTAAGGGTGCCGCCCTGCAGATTAACCTGACCGTTATTTGTATTTGCCGTAATTTTGTTTACGGTTACGGTACCTGCCGTTTGTAAGTACTGTTCACCTGCTGAAACAAGACCTGTTCCGTTGCCTTCACCGTATTCATCGGAAACCGTACCGCCCGTAACAGAGAATTTCTTTGTTGTGTTAATCGAAGCATTCTGCATCAGATAAAGAGCCGCATTTGTTCCGACATCGTAACTTCCGACCGTCATAGTCTTGCCGTTGCCGATGATTACAACCGTTCCTTCTCCCTGATTGAACGTACCTGCAACCTTAAAGTTGTCAGGATTTGTGATATTGTTTACAAATTGAGTTCCCGCACCCGAAACGGTGAAATCACCTCCGACATCAACATAAGTGTCTAACGTTAATTTACCGCCCGACAAAAGAACATCATTTATAGTATATAAATTACCGATTGTAACATCACCGCCCGTCTGGGTATAGGATTGGGCTTTATTTGCCGAATCACCCAGATAATTAACGGATAAAGTACCGTTTGAAATATTTGCACCTGATGAAGCAAGTAATTTATTCAGATAAACTTTATTATCAGCACCGGTTTGAGTATATGCAGCGGCATCGATTACACCTGATTTGGAGCCGCCCTTGTTAATTGTAGCCGTACCGCTGACCGTAAAGTTTCCTGTTGATTTGATTGTTGCACCTGTGTTTACGGAACCGATATTTAAGTCACCGCCTGACAAATTAACGGTACCCGCATTAATATTTGAAGATGCAGAATTAATTGTACCGCCTGTCTGTGATAACGTACCCGTGACATTTGTAACATCAGATGTAGTAACTGTACCGCCAGATACAGTTAAATCTTTCGCAGAAGTCAGTTTGCCGACATTCAGCGAGCCGCCGTTGATTGTGATATCACCCGTAGTTGTTGAATTTGTTTTTAATGATGAAACTTCAACAGAAGATGCTCCCGATTGGCTATATGCGCCGTTTGCAACAATTGTACCCGCACTTCCGTTAACGATTGTATCTGCGAGAGATATTGCACCAACCGAGGAAGTAAGTAATGAATCCGTTCCCAAATTCAACTGACCGCCTGTCGTATTAACTGACTGTGCAGTAATCTTTTTACCGTCCGCAATAGTTACGAGAGAACCTGCACCTTGTGAATAAACACCGTTAGATGAGTTGATATCACCCAAAGATAAGGAACCCGAATTAACCGCAACATCACCTGTGCTATATAAACTTCCGGTTAAGGTTACGCTTGCACCCGTACCCTGAGAATAAGAGGCTATTCTTTTTGAATTACTTCCGATATTAGCCGCATTCAAAACGGCATTTGTAATACCAACAGTACCCGATGAGAGCAAATCATGCGTAACGCTTGTTACACCGCCTGTCAACGACACGTTGCCTGTTGCGGTAACATTACCTGCATCGAGAGAACCTCCCTGAACACTCAAAGTTCCCGTAGAAAGATCCGAGCCGATATTAACTGTTCCCGCTTTTATTGTAGTACCTGTTGTAGAAGATACGTTGGTTGCAGATAAGGACGTTGCCGCACCATCAATGTTGACGGTATTTGCATATAAATCCGTTGTTGTAACTTTTGCGCCCGAAGTCTGTTCATAAGATGTTAAGGCTTCGGTACTTTCACCGATATTATTGGCGTTAAGAGTACCGCCCGTAATTGATGCCGTTTTGGCAAGCAATTTTTTAATCTTGACCTTTGCGCCCGAATTATTTTGTACATAGCCGTTTGCAGATTCAATCGTACCTTTGTTTCCGACATCAGCATTTATTGAAACATTGCCTATGGTTATATCACCCGAAGTAGAACGTAATTTTGCCCCTTCATTTTCGGAACCGATATTAAGACTGCCTCCCGTAAGAGAAATCGTGCCTGCATCAATATCCGAAGCCGCAGAAGTAATTGTACCGCCAGACTGAGATAAAGTACCCGTAACAGTTGTTTTACCTGATGTTACAAGAGAAGTGCTTGAACCCGAAACCGTTAAGTCTTTTTTGGAAGTCAGAGTTCCGACGTTAAGAGTACCGCCATTGATGGCAACATCACCCGTTGAAGTGGAGGTTGTCGATAAAGAACCAATATTAATTGTTCCGGTGCCTGATTGTGTATAGGCACCTGCGGAAGTTATACTTGCATTACCACCGTTAATGGTCATACCTGAAAGAACCATATCGCCCGTCGTTGATTTGAAAGACGAACCGTTTCCGAGGTTAATCGTACCGCCTGTCGTATTGACGGAAGCCGCCGACAAAGTTTTATTTGCATTAATTCCGACGGTTGAATCGGCTGCCTGAGAATATACCCCGCCCGATGAAACATTGTTTGCAGATAACATTCCGCCGTTAATTGCAACATTTCCGGATGTATTTATATCACCCGATAAATTAACATTTGCACCCGTATTTTGAGTGTAAGTAGTTATTTTAGAAGCAGGAAGACCGATATGTCTTGCATTTGTTTCGTTTGAAATTTCAACGGCACCGCTTGTTTTGATATCACCTGTAACTTGTGTTTTACCTGATGTCAACGTTATCTTGTCACCTGCGGTTAAATCGCCCGTAATTGCTATGGTATTGTTTGTTGTCTGTGTATATTTGCCTGCCGAAGTTACCGAACCCGCCTGTAAAGTACCGCCGCTGATTGCAACATCACCTGCCGTTGTAGATAATGTTTTGATTTTGATATCGGAAGAACCCGATTGTGAATATCCGTTAGCAGCATTGATAGAACTACTGTTTGAAGCATCTGTTACCGTGGTATCCTTGAGGGAAATTGCTCCTGTTGTGGAATTAATGAAGGAGGTATTTCCTAAATTTATTGTACCGCCCATCGTTGTAACAGAGGCAGCCGAAATACCTTTATTTGCATCAATATTAACCGTACCGCCTGCCTGAGTATAAGCACCGTCGGCATTTATATTTTTAGCGGATAAAGTACCCGCATTTACTGCAACCGTGCCGCCGCTGTAAATATCACCCGTCAGGTTAACACCTGCGCCCGTATTTTGAGTATAGGAAGCAACCTTTGAACCTGCGGCACCGATATTTTTGGCACTGGCCGTATTTGCTATTTCAACCGCACCGCTTGTTTTGATATCACCCGTAACCTGCGTTTGACCTGCAGATAAAGAAACCTTGTCACCTGCGTTTAAATCACCCGACACCGTAACCGTATTGTTCGTAGTTTGGGTAAATTTGCCTGCCGAGGTTACTGTTCCTGCCTGAAGTGTACCGCCGCTCAAAACGACATCACCTGCCGTAGTCGATAAATTTTTTACTTTAATATCGGAAGAACCCGACTGAGTATAACCGTTTGCCGCTGATACGGAAGCATTATTTGAATCGTCTTTTACCGTGGTATCTTTAAAGGATATAGCACCCGTTGAGGAATTAAGAGAAGAACCGTTGCCTAAATTTAACGTACCGCCCGTAGTATTAACCGATGCGGCAGAAATACTTTTATTCGGTGCTACGGTAACCGAAGTACCTGCTACCTGAGAATAAATTCCGCCCGCATTGATGTCACCTGCGGTTAAAGTACCCGCATTGATTGTAACATCACCTGCTGAATACATTGCACCCGTAAAGGAAGCAACAGCCCCTGCATTTTGGGTATAAGAAGCGATTTTAGAACCCGAAGTACCTATGTTTCTCGCTGTTAAACCATTTGAAACAGAAAGAGCGCCACTGTTAGTTGACAATATATCACGAACAGACGTCGTACCTGATGTAAGGGTTATATTTCCTTTGGTTGTCAAATCACCCGTTAAAGAAACCGTACCGCCCGTAGTCTGTTCATATTTTCCGTTGGCAGAAGTAATGTTAACTGCGCTGAGGTCGCCTGCCGAAATTGTTACATCATCATAAGCGTCTATGCTTCCGCCCGTCAAAGTAACGGCTTCCGTTGTTTCCTGAGTATATTTACCTGCGGTGGATTTTAAATTTTTACCCGAGAATTTACCTTTTGTAAGTTTAATATCTCCCGCACTGTTTATGTCACCCGTCAAAGTAACATCGGCGCCTGTATTTTGAGTGTAAGATGTAACTGCCGAACCCGAAAGACCTATATTATCGGCTGAAGTTTTATTGGTAATCGTAATAACGCCGCCCTTAATGTTACCCGTAACAGCCGTTTCACCGCCTGCCAAAGTAACATTTCCCGTAACGTCCAAATCACCTGTTGCAGTAACTTTTCCGCCTGTTGTCTGGGAATATCCGCCCGCCGTTGCAGTAAGGTTATGAGCTTTAAGAGAACCGTTTGAAACGGTAATACCGTTTTTGGTTTCAAGATTACCGCCTGATATATCGACCGTTGTCGTGGTGTTTTGAGTGTAAGCACCGTTTGCCGATTTTATACCTGCAGCCCCAAGAGAACCAGCCTTAATTTGAACATCGCCCGTGCTGTTAATTTCACCCGATAAAGTTACGTTTGAGCCTGTGTCTTGAGTATAAGATGTAACTTTTTTGGAAGTTGTACCGATATTTACTGCGGAAGTTGTATTTGTTATGTTGACGACAGCACCCGTAATATCATTTGTAACCGTTGTCTGACCGCCTGTCAGAGTAACATTGCCTTCGGCAGCAATACTGTTTGCGTTAACTGTTGTAGTTGCGGCTTGAGAATATGCGCCGCCTGTTTTAATATTGGCTGCGGTTAAATCACCGCCGTTAATCTGAACTGCACCTGTGCTGTTGATATCACCCGAAAGTGTAACATCAGCACCTGTTCCCTGTGTATAGGAAGTAACTTTTTTGGAAGTTGTGCCGATATTTGATGCGGAAGTTGTATTTGTTATGTTGACGACACCACCCGTAATATCATTTGCGACCGTTGTTTGACCGCCCGATAAAGTAACATTACCGCCTGCGGATAAATTAGCAACGGAAACATTGGAAGAATTACCCGTCTGGCTGTAAGCACCGCCTGCCGTGATTGAAGTATTTCCACCATTTGTAACAGTTGTATTTGCGATTGCTATATTGCCCGTTCCTGTCGTAGTGAGTGTAGCGCCGTTACCTAAATTAACAGTACCGCCTGTTGTGTTGATTGAATTTGCAGAAATTGTTTTGCCGGCTGATAAATCGACCGTGCCGCTGCTTTGGGAATATGCACCGCCTGTAAGAGTCAAATTATTTTGCAAAGCAACAGTAGCAGTATTTGACATTGTCAGGGCTTTTGCGGCAACAGCCTGAGTAAAGGTGATATTTTTTGCACCCTGAAGCGTAATCGTTGCAGTACCGGTGATAGAACCTAAAGTCGTTCCGTTGACGGCACCCGTACCAAGCAATAAATTGGCGGTACCCGAAATGATATTGTTGGTAACGTTGACGTCATAAATAGTCATCGTACTGCCGTCATCGAGAGTTAAATCACCGCCGCCCAATGTATATTGATGATCACCATTTGAATGGATTGAATTACCACTGCCCGTAAACGTTTCGGCAGGGTAACTAAGATTATCATCGTTAAGTATCACCTCAACATCTGTCGCTTCTGCTACCGTTGTTGACGGAGAGCATAACGTTAAAACTGCCAACAAATAACCTGCAAACTTCTTTAAATTCATCTTTATATCCTTTTTGAAATTTTCTTATGATTGCTTAAAATACTAGCCATATAGGTAGTCATTATTATAGCATTTTGTATATATATATACTATATGTAATTTTAAGTATAACCCCAAATGGACGAGCCACCTTTGGTTTACATCACGAAAACATCAACAAACAAAGGGTTTTAAAGAAAATATTAAAATTGTAACAAATTTCGCCATATTTTGTTTACAGGCTTAAAAACAGGTGTGTTTTTACAATTTTTAACAGTTTTTTAACTTAAACTAAATATTTTTTAATATTTTTGTAAAGCCTTTACGCATTTATCTGAAATTTTTTATTTTTAAAAAATGCTTGATTTTTTATTTTGCGCATGTATAATTAAAACACGAAGGGCGTTTAGCTCAGTTGGTAGAGCGCCTCCCTTACAAGGAGGATGTCGGGAGTTCGAGCCTCTCAACGCCCACCATTTATAAAGGACAATGACTTTGGTTATTGTCCTTTTTGATTTTTAAAGAAAAAATTTGTAAATCCATCTTATTTTGACACACTCATGTGTTATGAATTTATTAAAAAAGGATAAAAATTATGGATTATTCAAATTTCGACTATAAAAAAGCCTGCAAAGAATACAGTATGAAAAAACTTGAACTCATACTTTTCAAAAGCAGATGTAAAAGCACAACGGCGGTAATTAATGAATGCCGGAAAAAATACGGCTCTGACGATCTGCTTTCATTTTTATTTTTGGAAACTGTTTCTCTTGGTTTTTATATTTTTATGACTTTATATTTTCTTATAGACGGATTATTTTATCTTCTCTCTCACAAAGAAAAAGATAAAACGATTGCGAGATACAGCGAAATCAAATGGGACAAGCATTATATCGACAAAGTTACAGGAAGTGATGACGGATATACGACCCTCGGCGATATTCAAAGGCTGGCGGATATTACAGAAGAAATTGAAGAAAAGATTATTGATAAGTATCCGCAGGAAAATCAGGTTGAGGATATTTACGAAGACAATAATGTCGGGGATATTATAAAAGATTGTGAAGAAACTGCCAAAAGAGAATTAAAAATGGCTCTTCAAATAGATAACGATGACTTTAAAAAATACTTTTACAGCGGGCGGGCATACTGTTGTATCGGAAATTATAAAGAAGCCATAGAAAACCTTGAAATAGCCTGCAAACTGGATAATAACGACGTTTGGAGTTTCTATTGGTGCGGTAAGGCATATTATGAAATCAAAGATTATAAAAATGCCGTTAAAAAACTGGAAAGAGCCTGCAAACTTAAGGACAATGATTCTAATAACTTTTACTGGTGCGGCCGTGCTTATTTAGATAACGGAAACTATAAAAAAGCCATTGAAAAACTGGAAAGAGCCTGTGAATTAAATAACAGTGATGCCGATAACTTTCACTGGTGCGGTGAAGCATATTTAAGAATCGGAGAGAAGAAAAAAGCCTTTGAAAAATTTGACAGGAATGTTCAAGTATAGAAAGGATATAATACAATTTCGCTCTCTAAACGGCGGCGATGTTATTAATTTTTCAAACATCTAATTTTGACACACACATGATTTATGATAAAAGAAAAGGGGGAAATTTATGAAAAAAAAGCAAAAAGAAAAGGACTATAAAGTTATTTGTCCGGAATCATCAACCGATATAGAAAATATCGTTGAAATGTTACAGGAAAAAGAAACGTCAATACTTGTGGATATGTCAAAATGCAGACATTTAAACAAAAATATAATTAAGCGGATTATGGAATTTATCAGTATTAATCAAAAAACGTATATGAAACTGAATGTAAAAAAGATTTTTCCAAAAGTTTTGGTTTGCTGGTCAGAACGCCCAAAATTGTATATATAAAAAAAGATATGGCAGAGCCATATCTTTTTATCATAAGGGGAAATTAAACAGAAACAAGATTTATTAGTTCTCATTATAAACGTATATAACATCTTTCTTGTTAAAGTCCTCAATTACAAAAGTACAGGTGTCAGTAAGTTCAGGACATTTATCTACCATCTTTTCAATATAGTCTTGGGCTTCATCAACAGTCTTAAATCTTTTAAGAGTTGATATGGCTTTTGAAGTGTTTAAAATCTTTTTGACTACAAAAGGATTTTTGCGCTTTTTTCCCTTCTCTACTTGTTTATTATGAACTTCAAGAAGTTCAGAAATCACTTGTTTTATGTCTGCAGAAAGTTCTTTATTTTTTCCTGCTTCAGCAGCAATATTAAAGAGAAAATCATAATAGTATTCTCTTTCTTCCTGTTCTTCTTTAATTAATTGTTCCATAGCATTAACTTCCTGTCTGTAAGAGAGTAAATCGTGAGAATCAAAAGATAGTTTAAATATTTCTACTAAATTCTCGCCGCTATCATCAGGAGAAGCAAGCCCTAATTCAAGTGCTTCAGATAAATCTCTGATTAAAGCAAAGCAAACACTATGCAAAAAGTCTAACTTATTATCTTCAATTATTTTCTGACACAGGTAAATAGGTTCACTGACTGAGTATCCGCAGACTTTCTTACAGAAGAATATAAAAGCACTTTTTACCATGTATTTACGAAGGTCTTCTTTACTCATTTTAAGGTTTTCACTATCAGAAGATTCTGTAAATTTAAGACAACCTTTAATATCAGCAATAACTTTATCTTCCCAGAGCCACATAGGAACGTGTTGTGTTTGAACTTCTCCGAGAATTTTGGTGTAAGTTTCTTCAGGAAAATGAACAAAAGACTTAAAGCAACTTAAAAATAACTCTCTAATATCATCAGGAGCCCCGTCCAAAACACAATAGAGTCTGAATAGTATATCCTCATCATGATTAGAAGTAGCGATAAGGAAAGCAACCTCACCTTCTAAGGCTGCTCTTTGAATGAAAGTTAAATTATTCTTGTACATAATCTTCTCCTTCTTTTCTTTAATACACTTTTTAAATTTGCAGAGGCTTCATAGCCTCTGCGGGATTAATCTTCTTCAGACCACCACGGATCATCGGCAGGTATTTCAAATTCACCAAAACCGGTGCACTTCAAGACCAAATTTCGCATTCTGACAGCTTCTTTTTCGTCGCATCCGAGCCATTCTGCTATTTCGGAGAGTCTGACAAAACTTCCTTGTTCTTTACGTAAAACGGACATGAGGAAGATAAATACCAACGGGGTGCGTCGGTCAGCATTAAACGCTCTGAAAATCGCAGACTCACTCAACCTATTTGCAAACTTTAACTTTGTGTAAAAGGTAATCTCATCCTGTTTGGCTACTAAGGCTTCGTAGCATATCACACCTCGGAGGAGTCGAAAAATTGTGCTGCGTGACTTGGTCATAATAGTTTTGAGTTCTTCGACGGTTTTAGTGCCGGTTGAGTAAAGGATACCCAAAAGTTCAATCATATCGGATTGAAGTTTTACACTGACGGGTTTGTTAGAGTTGTTACTCTTTTTGATTTGCTTTTTCATTTTCTTCTCCTTTTTTTTGTTTTCGGGATTACTAAAATCTTGTGTCATAACCTTAACCTCTTTCTTTTTTTTGTAATACGTTTGTGTTTTGATTTTTCGATTGCAGAGTTTTTGCAAAATGCACCTGTTTCCAAATTTTTTGCAAAAAAAAATCCACAAATGTTTATGATTTATGGATTATGATGTATAAGGGGAACTGAAAAACTGCATAAAACAGCGGTAAACAAACACTTTTGAAGTGATTTAAGAACGCTTTCCGCTTTTGATATAGTCCAACCTGAAAAATAATAAGAATACAGCAATAACTAATATGCTATATATTGTTTGGATGGTTTTTAGGAACTTCTTTTATGTTAGTTTCAACTCACCTACCATAGAGCATGGGGCCAAAATTGTCAAGCGGTGTTGGAACCTCTTTTTTACAGTTCCGTAACATTTCCGTACCGGAATATTATCACACTCTCGGAGAATTGTCAGAGAAACTATAAGTTAATTATCTGCCTGTTACCGCAAAAACGCATAAAACATCGGCAAATAAAGACTTTCGGGACAATTTAAAAACGCTCCCCGCTTTAGACACAGTACACCCTTGTTTTTTAATTAAGAAAATAAGAATATAGTATTGGGTGGTTATAAGTTAATTATCTGCCTGTTACTGCCAAACTGCATAAAACAGTATCAAATAAACACTTGGTGTGGAAACTTCTTTTATATTAGTTCCGACACACCCATACTAACCCATGTAATTTTGATTGTCAAGTTTTTGAGAGCAAAAATCTAAAAACTCTCGAAATTTATTTGTAATCGGGCTTTTCAGGCAAATTGATTAAACTTTTTCAGGTGCTTTTGAACGTTTTTTGATAATTTTGCCTGCTATTTCACAAAAAAAGGGACCGGCTATAGCATGAGCAAAATTTTGTCAATAACCCCCGATACATTTTTGAAAATTTTTACATATATTTACAATCAGACTTTTAAAAATGCATGGTAATAGCATGAAGCCAAAAGTATCAAGAACCTCCGATGCATTTTTTGAAAATTTTATTTGTCCTGAATTAAACTTATTCTGATATCCGAAAGTCCCATAATATCCTTTAACCCGTTTGTCAGCGGAGCATAGTTTCCGTTATCAATTTGTATATATACCTTTTTGTCTTTTGGTCTTGTATAAAATTGTATTTTGTCATTTAACAGAACCTTTAAAGCATTATTGACTTCTTCCCCAAAAGATACAACCTGGCACTTATATTGTTGATTTTCGCTGCAATTAGCATGAGAATTTTTCTTTTTTCTGTTTTTTGTTTTGATAACAACGCCGCATAAAAGATTATCTTTTGATAAAACTTTCTTTAATGTCTTTAAAGCGGCTTTTTCTTCGTATTTTTTATCAAATTCTGCCTCTTTGGCTTTTTGCAGCCACTCGTTATTTTCTTCGGAATTATTTAATTTGCAGGCTTTTTTAAATTTTTGAACGGCTTTTTTATAGTTGCCGTTTTCATAATAAATACGACCGCACAAATTAAAGTTATCATCACTCTTGTCGTTTAATTTGCAGGCTTTTTCAACTTTTTCTATGGCTTTTTTATATTCGTCGTTACAAAAATAAGCAAGACCTAACCAAAAATTGTTATATTCGTCATTTGGATTTAATTCATAGGCTTTTTCAAGTTTTGCAATGGCTTCTTGTAAGTTTCCGTTACTCATATAAGCAAGACCGCACCAAAAATTGTTATATTCGTCATTTGGATTTAATTCACAGGCTCTTTCAAGTTTTTCAACGGCTTCTTCATATTTTTCGGTATCATAATAAGCACGGCCAAGCCAGTGGTTGCATAATTCTTCATCAGGATTTAATTCACAGGCTGTTTCCAGTTTTTCAATGGCTTTTTTATAGTTACCGCTTTCATAATAAGCACGGCCGCAGCCGTATAAGGTTCCATAATGTTCTGGGTTTATTTCACAAGCCTTTTCAAATTTTTCAATAGCTTCATTATGATTACCGTTTTTAAGATAAGCGCAACCGCACAAGAAGAAATTTAAATCTTCATCAGGATTTAATTCACAGGCTGTTTCTAGTTTTTCAATGGCATCTTCATTGTCACCGTTATCCAAATAAGCCTGACCA